>JAPKDO010000264.1 GCA_028822535.1 Acidimicrobiales bacterium | reverse complement strand
CCCCCGTCCTGGTCCCGGGCCACGCTGCGGCAGGCGGCAGGGTCGGCGAGGTGTTGGCGGGTGCGATCCTCGGCCAGGAGCTCGGCGTCGACGAGATCGCGACGCTGTTCGAGGCACGCGGCCCCGAGGTGGTCGCCGTGGCCGAGCTCGCCGACGACTTCCGCCGTACCGACGTCGGCGATGCGGTCACCTACGTCCAGAACCGCAACATCAACTACACCAACGTCTGCACGTTCAAGTGCCGTTTCTGCGGCTTCTCGAAGGGGCCGCTGTCGCTCAACCTGCGAGGGAACCCGTACCTGCTGACACTCGACGAGATCGCCGGGCGGGTCAAGGAGGCGTGGGACATGGGCGCCACGGAGGTCTGTCTCCAGGGCGGGATCCATCCCGACTTCGACGGCGACTACTACATCGACGTCACCCGCGCGGTGAAGGAGGCAGCGCCCGACATCCACGTACACGGATTCACCGCCCTCGAGGTGACCGAGGGCGCCAAGCGTCTTGGCGAGCCGTTGGCGGACTACCTACGGCGCTGCATGGATGTCGGGCTCGCCACGTTGCCGGGAACGGCTGCCGAGATCCTCGACGACGACATGCGTGCACTCCTGTGCCCCGACAAGATCGACACCGACGAGTGGCTCGACGCCCACCGCACCGCGCATCAGGTCGGCCTGCGATCCAACGTGACGATCATGTACGGAGCGATCGAGAACCCGATCCACTGGGCTCGCCACATCGTGCGCACTCGGGACCTGCAGAAGGAGACGGGCGGCTTCACCGAGTTCGTCCCGTTGCCGTTCGTCCACATGGCGGCACCGATGTACATCCAGCGCAAGGCACGACGGGGTCCGACCTTCCGCGAAGCTCTGCTGATGCATGCGGTCGGTCGTATCGCCTATCGCGGCAGCATCGACAACATCCAGGTGTCGTGGGTGAAGATGGGACGATCCGGTGTGGAGCAGTGTCTCCGGGCCGGCGTCAACGACCTCGGCGGCACGCTGATGGACGAGAACATCTCGCGTGCGGCCGGCGCGAATCACGGCCAGATGATGCAGGCGGATGACTTCCGCTCGATCGTCGAGCCACTCGGGCGGACCTTGGCACAGCGGACGACGCTCTACGCCAGCCCGGCACCAGCCTGATACCCCGCCCGCCGGCCGACCAGGTCGACGAGGCTGTCCATCTCGAACGGCTTCCGCAGGTAGTCGACGTCGTCGGTACGTTCGTGCTCCGCGAGCGTCGACGCCGGACTGATGACGATCACCGGCGGGGGGTCAGGCAGGGCGCGTGCCCGATCGCACACATCCCAGCCGCCGACACTGCCGGGCAACCCGATGTCGACCACGATCGCCGTCGGTGCAGCGCCGCGCTCGAGATGGCGCAATGCGTCCTCACCGGTGGCGACCTCGTCGACCACGTAGCCCGCCGTCTCGAGCGACATCCGGATCAGGAGACGGGTGTCGAGATCGTCCTCCACCACGAGCACTGGTCGTGCCGTCGATGTCCACCACGCCTCGTCGAGCTTGGTCTCGATGTCGCGCACGTGGCGACGGGTACACGGACCGCAGAGCCGGCGGGTCTCACCCTTCACGACGGTGGACGACCAGTCGAGAGACCCTGACTCACCCGTGCGTCCGCACCGATGGCAGGTGATTCCAGCCATTGCGAGATCGTACTTTCCCATTTGTCGTGATCACCATCCGCCGGGGCACGCGTGACGTGTCATGCTCCCCCCATGTCGCCCACGTCGTCCGGACCAGCCGTGCCTCGGGCCGAGCTCGATGCGCTCCTCGACCGGATCGGTTCCGAGACGAACCGCGATCTCCTCGTCGACATCCTCCGGTCCGCCACCGGGCTCGCAGGCGACGACGTGAGTCGTCTCGATCTCAAGATCACGGCATCGGCCCTGCGGGAGATGCGCACCGCGTTCGCCACCTTCCGGCCCTACACCGACGATCGGAAGGTCACCATGTTCGGCTCGGCCCGCACCCGGCCCGACGACCCGCTCTATGACCAGGCCCGGCGACTCGCGCGCGAGTTGGCGGCTCGCAACTGGATGGTGATCACCGGCGCGGGCCCGGGGATCATGGCCGCCGGACTGGAAGGGGCCGGACGTGAGAAGTCGTTCGGTGTGACGATCCGTCTCCCGTTCGAGGAGTCGGCGAACGAGTTCATCGAGGGGGACGACAAGCTCGTCTCGATGAAGTACTTCTTCACCCGCAAGCTCATGTTGGTGAAGGAGTCCTCGGGCTTCGTGGCCCTGCCTGGCGGGTTCGGCACCCAGGACGAGACGTTCGAGCTGTTCACCCTGCAACAGACCGGCAAGTCGGTGCCGGCGCCCGTCGTGCTGCTGGACACGCCGGGCGGGACGTACTGGCACTCGTGGCTGGACTTCGTGCGAGACGAACTCGTCGACGGCGGGCTCGTGAGCGAGGGCGACCTCGACCTGTTCCTCATCACCGACGACGTGGACCTGGCGTGCGACGAGATCGTGGGCTTCTACCGCAACTACCACTCGATCCGATGGTCGGGTGATCAGCTCGTCATCCGTATGCGCCAGCCGCCGGACGAGACCCAACTCGCTGCATTCAACGACGCACACGGACATCTCGTCGACGGACCGATCACCGTGATCGACCCAACGCCTGCCGAGCGGTCGAGCCGCGACAACGTCGAGCTCGCCCGTCTCGGGATGACCTACGACAAGTTCCGGCAGAGCTCGATCCACAGCCTCATCCGGGACGTCAACCGGTGGGTGCGATGACCTCGATGACGATCGACGCGCTGGGGACGGCGGCGGACGCTCGATCCGACGAGGTCGAGTCGCTCCGGCGGCTCCCGGACGACCTCGCCGCTGGGCTGCGCAGCCTCGGCTTCGGTCGAGCGATGGCGCCGGTCGAGGTCGGCGGCGGCGAGTGGCCCGTGGCCGACTTGGCCGACCGCCTCGAACGTCTGGCCTGGTACGACGGCGCAACCGCATGGTGCGCCATGATCGCCGGCACGACCTCGCTGGTGGCCGGATCGCTCCGCCACGAATGGGCCGAGGCCATCTACGGCACGGCCGACGCCCACACCGGTGGATTCGCCGCGCCGGTTGGCACGGCGACGGCCACGGAAGGCGGCCTGGTCGTCGACGGACGTTGGCAGTGGGGATCGGGAACGCACCACTGCAACTGGATCGGCGGCGGGTGCCGTGTCGTGGACGCCGACGGCGCACCGGCACCGCTCCCCGACGGGACGGTGGCGCCCTTCGTCTTCTTCGCCGCGGACGAGGTGGAGCTGGTCGACACGTGGCACGTCAGCGGGCTCCGCGGGACCGGCTCGGGCGACTACGTGGTCCGGAGCGTCGAGGTCCCGTCGGGGCGCTGGGCTCAGATTGGCTCGACACCCGTCGTCGATCGCACGTTGTACCGGTTCAGCTTTCTCGGCGCACTGGCCGTCGGGATCGGCGCCGTCGCTCTCGGCCTCGCTCGACGTGCGTCGGACGAACTCGTCGCCATGGCGGGCGGCAAGCGTCCGCAGGGCTCGTCGAAGACCCTGGCCGAACGGGCCGTGGTCCAGGACGCAATCGCGCGTGCCGACGCCGGCCGACGAGCGGCCCGGCTCCTGCTCGACCGAACCGTGGCCGATGCCTGGGCCGTCGCCGAGCGTGGGGGCGCGCTCGACGCGCCCTCTCGGATCGCGCTGCGACAGGCGGCTACGCATGCCACGCAGACCGCTGCGGAAGCGGTCGACGCCTGCTACCACGCCGGCGGCGGCACGGCCGTCTACTCGTCATCGCCGCTGCAACGCGTCTTCCGGGACGTCCACGTCGCCACGCAGCACGCCATGGTGGCACCCCGCACGATGGAGGTCGTGGGGCGATCCCGCCTCGGTCTCCCGACGGATGTCCGCCAGCTGTGAACGAACGTCATCGCCGAGCAACGGAGGCCACGTGACGCACGAGTTCCGAACCATCGAGTTCCACCGGGACGGCGACGTCCTCATCGTCACGATCGATCACCCCGATTCGGAGATCAACGCCGTCGACCACGACCTCCATGCCGATCTCACCGCCCTGTTCCCCCGACTCCAGGAAGAACGCGAGGCTCGGTCGGTCCTGTTGACCGGCCGTG
This sequence comes from Acidimicrobiales bacterium, assembly GCA_028822535.1. Classification (GTDB taxonomy): domain Bacteria; phylum Actinomycetota; class Acidimicrobiia; order Acidimicrobiales; family Salinilacustritrichaceae; genus Salinilacustrithrix. Next base: position 1,420 of record JAPKDO010000264.1, on the reverse strand, counting down.
GACGGGCGTTCTCGGCCGGTGGCGACTTCTCGTGGTTCCCGACACTGCAGGATCCCGACACCCTGCGGGCGCTCCATCTCGACGCGAAGGCGATGATCTGGGACCTGCTCGACGTCCACCTGCCCATCGTCACCGCGTTGAACGGTCACGCCATGGGCCTCGGCGCATCGATCGCGCTCCTGACCGACGTCGTGTTCATGGCCGAATCCGCACGTATCGGCGACCCGCACGTGTCGGTCGGGCTCGTGGCCGGCGACGGGGGCACCATCGCCTGGCCGTTGGCGCTGGGACCGATGCTGGCGAAGCGCTTCCTGTTCACCGGCGATCCCGTCAGCGCGGCGGAGGCCGTCCAGTTCGGTCTCGCCCATCGCTCGTCTCCCGACGAACGTCTCCACGACGAGGCGCTCGCCTTCGCCCATCGTCTCGCCGCCGGCGCTCCGCTCGCGATCCAGGGAACCAAGGCCGCCGTGAACGCATGGATCAAGGCGACGGCCGGACCGTCGTTCGACATCGCCATGGCGAACGAGATGACGACCTTCCGTTCCGAGGACCACCCCGAAGCGCTGGCGGCGATCGCCGAGAAGCGCCTTCCCCACTTCGAAGGGAAGTGACATGGAGCTCTACGACGCCATCATGACGACGCGCTCGATGCGACGACTGACCAACGACCCTCCGGTCACCGACGTGGAGATCGAGCACTGCTTGCGGGCGGCGGTGCAAGCGCCCAACGGCGGCAACGTGCAGCCGTGGCAGTTCGTCGTGCTGACCGATCCTGACCAACGTCAACGGGTCGCCGAGGTGCTGCAGCGGGCGACGACGCGCTACATGGACGCCATCGAGGCGATGCGACCACCGTCGGACAACGCAGCGTCCGAGCGGTCGTGGGAGCGGGGCGCTCGACTCACGAGACATCTTGCAGACCATCTCGCCGCAACGCCGATGGTGCTGTTCGTGCTCACGCCGTACCCGAACATCCTCACCGACGACGAGGGACCCATCGAGATCGGGCGGCTCGAGGCGTCGATCTTCCCGGCGGTCCAGAACTTTCTCCTCGCCGCGCGCGACATCGGGCTCGGGACCACGCTCACGACCCTGGTCAAGGTCTACGAGGACGAGATCAAAGCGATCTGTGGCATAAAGGCGCACCACGACGTCGTCGCGCTCGTGCCGGTGGGTCGCCCTGTCGGGAACTTCGGCACCCCGCCCCGACGACCGGCCGAGACGGTGACCAGCTGGAACACCTACGGCGAGCGCCGACCCTTCGCCGATCCGACGACCTGACGCTCACACGTCGCCGTCGATCGCCTTCAGCACCTGGATCGCCTTGCCGACCGCTCGCTGCGCCTTGGCGAGCTGCTTCTCCTCGGCGGGATGTCCGGTCGCGCCGGCCTCCATGGCCGAGCGCAACACATCGATCGAG
>JAPKDO010000018.1 GCA_028822535.1 Acidimicrobiales bacterium | reverse complement strand
AGGCGGACCAGTAGCAGGAGAACGCACCATGGCCGGAACGGCGCACGACGACACCGAGACCGACGAGACCATCGACCTCCGGGCGGGCGACGACACCATCGGTGACGAATCGGCGCTCGACGAGGCCGGTATGGACTACAGCCGCCTCGTGGGTGAGCGCCTGCGGGCGATCCGCCGGCAGAAGCGTCAGAGCCTGCACGATGTCGAGGCCCGGTCCGATTCGGAGTTCAAGGCCTCGGTGCTCGGCGCCTACGAGCGAGGTGAGCGTTCCATCTCGGTTCCGCGACTCCACCGGCTCGCCGGCTTCTACGACGTCCCGGTCGACCAGCTGCTCCCACCGGAAGGCAATTCGGAGGTCATCGATCTCACCGATCGAGCACTCGCCCGGCAATCCGAGCCACAGCTCGTGCTCGACCTACAGATGCTGAGTGAGATGTCCGGCGCCGAAGGCGCCATGCTCAACCGCTACGTGCGCACGATCCAGATCCAGCGCCAGGACTTCAACGGCCGGATGCTGACGATCCGCCGAGACGACGTGCGGGCCATCGCCTGCATCCTCGGCGTCTCGACCGACCGCACGCTCGATCGGCTCGACCAGCTCGGCCTCTGCAGCGTCTCCGCCTGACCCCGACCAGGTGACGCCCTTCGTGGGCTGAGGGTCGGCCTGCGAGGCTGGTCGACGATGTCGCAGCACCCCGGTCCCGATACCACCGCGTTCGGGACCTACGTCCACATCCCCTTCTGTTCGTCGCGATGCGACTACTGCGCGTTCGCCACGTGGACGGATCGACATCACCTGATGTCGGCGTACCTCGACGCGGTGGCGGCCGAGATCGACCGAAGGGTCGCCGACGGGATGCCGCCATCGACGTCGATCTTCGTGGGCGGCGGCACGCCGAGCCTGGTATCGGCGCAGGGACTCGTGGACGTGCTCGCTCACATCCCGCGCGCTGCGGATGCGGAGGTGACGATCGAGGCGAACCCGGACGCGGTCACGGCGGAGTCCCTGCAGACCTACCGAGACGGTGGCGTGACCCGCATGTCGTTCGGCGTGCAGTCGATGGATCCCGACGTCTTGTCGTCGCTCGGACGCACGCACGACCCGGACAACGTGCGTCGGGCGGTGGAATGGACGCTCGCCGCCGGGTTCGAGACATTCAACCTGGACCTGATCATGGGAGCGGCGGGGGAGAGCGTCGCGTCGTGGGAGCGTTCGCTCGCAGAGGTCGTGGGCCTGGGGCCCACGCACATCTCGGCCTACTCGTTGACCATCGAGCCCGGGACGCCACTGGCCGAGGACCCGTCGCGGCATCCCGACGACGACGACCAGGCCACGAAGTACCTCCGGACCGTCGACGTGCTCGCCGACGCCGGGTTCGAGTGGTACGAGGTGTCGAACTGGTCCCGGCCCGGCCACCAGTGCCGCCACAACCGCCTGTATTGGGACGCGGGCGACTACCTGGGCTTCGGATGCGCGGCCCACAGCCACCGCGCCGGGCGTCGCTGGTGGAATCTCCGCACGCCCGAGCGCTACATCGATGCCGTGACGACCGGCGTCTCGACCGAGGCCACCGGTGAGGTGCTCGATGCCGAGACTCGTCGCATCGAGGCGCTGCAGCTCACGCTCCGGACCGACCGCGGGGTGCCGACGTCGTCGCTCGATCTCGATGACCCTGTCCTCGAGGGCCTCGTCGACATCGAGGGCGACCGGGCGATCCTGACCGCTGAAGGTCGATTGCTGGCGAACGAGGTCGCGATCCGTCTCCGCTGACGTCGCCTACACCGGTGGGAGTTCGAAGACCTGCCCGGCGTGGATGAGGTCAGGGTCGGCGTCGTCGGCCAGGCGCGCCCGGTTCGCATCGATCAACGCCCGCCAGTAGGGATCGACCTGGTCGTCGTCGGGCGCGTGGCCGTTGACATCGGCGAGGACGTCGTGGGCGATCGACCAGAACGACTCGCCCTCGGCGACGATCCAGGTCGTGGGCGCGGGAACGGCCGGCGGAGCGGTCTCGGGTGCTGGTGTGTGGCCGACAGAGGTCGGTCCGGGCGTCATCCACGCCGTGCCGCGCTCGGTCGTGTCGCGCAGATGTGGCTGCATGACCGCTGTCGACGGGGCGCCGGACGGGGCATCGCCAGTCGGCGCAGCACCGGCAGCGGTCGATGCGAGGAGGCCCAGACCCAGGCCGCCTCGCACGAGACTCCGGGCGCCGGGAACGGCAAGCGCGTCGGCGAGCGTCGTGATGCCGCCGGATCGGAGTGCCCCGGCGGCGCCGAAGAGCATGGTGAGCCCGAGCAGATACCAGGCAACGAGTTCGGCGACGAACCGTACGAGCGCGATCGCGCTGGTCGCCGGATCGTGTGCGTCACCCCAGTCGGTCAGCGCGCCGAGCGACGTGAGCGGTGGCGTGCCGAGGGTCCCGACGGCGGCAGCTCGCAGGACGACGATCGTTCCGAGGAGGAACGCGGTCCATCCGACCGCACGCGGGCCGTCGGCTCGCATGGTCATCGAGGCCGGCTCATGGCGCGACCACGGTTTCGACGCCCGACTCGTCGATCACGACGACCTCGGGGCAGGGGTCGTCGGTGGCCTCGATGGACACGGCGCCGTCGACGGAGTCTGTCGCGACGACCTCGATGGCCTCGTCGAGACTCCAGCCGGGGAAGTCGAACACCTCGCCCGTCGACGGACGAAGGAGGACCGGCGTGGCGATGCCGTCGCAGTCGCTGTCGGCGACCACGACCAGGTCGCCGTCCTGTCCGAGTTCGACGGCGGTGTCGCCCACGGTGGCGGTACGTCCCTCCAGCGAGACCGGGAGCGGACACCCGTCTTCACCCTGCGGGCCGCGTCGCTCGACGGAGTCGCAGTCATCGGGGAGCGGCGGCGGCGTGTCGGGCGCGGCGTCCTCGTCGGGGGCGTCCTCGTCGGGGGTGCCGTCCGTCGTTTCGTCGTCGGGCGACGCTGCCGCCGACTCTGCTCCGAAGGGGTCCACGGCGCGGGCGATCACGGATCCGGCGATGGCCCCGATGATCAGGACGACGGCGGCGACGGCCACCAGCAGGCGACGGCTGGGCCCGCTCCGCTCGCTCGTCTCGGTCTCGGTGGATCCGGGACGGATCTGGATCGTCGGCGGGTGCGGCGGCTCCGGCGCCGGTGCGAACGGCGTGTCGACCGGGTCCAGGCCCTGCACCGTCGTTGGCACCGGACCCGACTCGGGCGCGGGCTCTGGGTCGCTGGCAGGCGCGGACGCGGCGTCGACCCCCGGAGGAGGTGCCGGCGACAGGGGCGATTCGCGCTCCGACTCGAGCGCCGCCCGCATCGCCTCGATGATCGGGTCGATCGGGTCTTCGAGCGGCTCGGGCTCGGGCTCGGGTTCGGGCTTGGACTCGGACTCGGTGGTCGGTTCGGGCTCGGGCTCTGCCACGAGTTCGGGCTCGGTGGTCGGCTCGGGCTCGGTTCCGGTCACCGGCGGTTCGGAGCTTGCGTCGTCCGTCGGTTCCGGCGATGCCAGGGACTCGAGGACGGCGTAGGGGTCGCGTGGAGCGGCGGGGTTGCGTTCGACCTCGTCGTCGGGGGCGACCTGGTCATCGATCGCCAGGAACGACAGGTCGAAGTCGGACCAGCCGAGTTCGGCGGTGGGGTCGATGTCGTCGGGGATCCCCGGCCCTCCCGGGTCGGGCCGGTCGGGATCGACGCCGGGGGGAGTGGGGAGGGTAAGCCCGGGGAGCGCATCGGCGACCGCCGTGGCGAATTGATGGGCCGTGGGGCGTTGGCCCGGGTCGGGGCGGCTGGCGGCCGCCGCCGCAGTGCGGAACGCCGACATGGCGCGCTTGCGGCGGGTGGCTGCGCGCACGCCCCGGTGCGCGGGACTCCAGAGCGCCTCGCTGCCGTCGTCGAGGAGGCGGTTGAGCATTGCGCCGAGCGCAGCGACGTCGTCCGCCTTGGCATCGGCGTCGCCGTCGCCCGCGTCACCGAACCCGACCAGCGACGGGCGACCGCGCTCGCTCACCACGACGTGGTCGGCGTCGATCCTGCGGTGGACGATGCCCTGGCGATGGAGCGCGTCGACGACCTCGGCCACGGAGCGCACGATGGCGGCGGCGTGATCCGGCGCCACGGGGCCGAGGCGGGCGACCGGGCTCCCGCAGTGGCGGAGACGTAGGACGGACTCGGTGGCGTCGACGACCTCGGCCACGCCGGGGTGTGCGCCCCGACGCAGGATGGTGGCCTCGGCGGCGAGACGGGCGCGGTCGGCGTCGGTCTCGGCCTCCTTGACGACCTCGAGGCCGTCGGGGCCGCGCTCGGTGCGCACGGCGATCACCATCGGGCTGATCCTAGCGAGAAATACTGAAATACATCAAGGGGACACTCGGGTTGGCGGGGGGTCACGGTCCCTGAGTCTGGCCCGAAGCTCGGGCGGTCATGCGGATGGGCTCTTCGGCGTTCCGCCCGAACGCCTGGATGAACAGATGGTCGATCTGGATCTCGACGGTCACGGCGACGACGCCACCCTCGATCGATGTCGACACCAACTCCAGGTCGCTGATCGACGATGCCGCGACCGCCTCGGCAGCGATCTCGTCGACGCGGTCCGGGGAGTAGACGATCTCGCCGGTCTCGCGTGCGATCCCCGCATCGAACCCCGCGCCGACGGCGTCGTTCGCCGCGTCGAACGCCACGTTGTACGCCTGCCGCTGGCCGAGGTACACGATCGCTGCGTCGACGGCGATGGCGCCGAGCAGCAACACGATGAGGACGGCGGCGGGCATCAGCATCAAGACCGAGCCGCGGGAGCATCGCCGGGAGCGCGTAGACGTCACTGGATGCAGTCCGCTCGTCCGGCCACCCCGGAGCGCGTGGGGTCGATGAGTTCCGAGTGGGTGGCGATGATGTCGAAGGGCTCGCCGAAGCCGCCGATGAACGGGATGCGGATGGCGGGCACCTCCGTCGACACCGTGACCCGAATCCTCTGGCACCGGGTGAATGCTGCGGCATCGGGCTCGATCGTGACGGTCGCTGGCGACGGGCGACCGTGGTCGTCGAGAGTCTGGCGGGCAACGTCGGTCGCGCCGGCGACGACCGACGAGGGGGCCACATCGCTCCTTGCGACCTCGACCACGTATCGGGTCGCCTCGCGTGCGGCGGCATCGGCCGCGAACTTCGCATCCACGACGCCCCACATGTTCGTCAACAGCAGAGCGCCGGCGATGAAGATCAGCAGTCCGAAGGGAAGCACCTCGATCCCGGCGACCTGGCCGCGTTCGCCGGCGAGGAAACGGCGCTCGTGCGAGCGGGTCACGGTGTCGTCACCGGATCGGCCTGGAATTCCTCGAGACGCGCCCGCATCGTGCGCTCGAACGACGTCGGGCTCCCGGGTATCCAGCGGGAGGGGAGGAGCGTCGGGAGGGACGCGTCGACATGGACGGCGACGGTGTCGTCGCGTCCGTCCGCGTCCGCGTCGATCAGCGTGAACTCGAAGGTGGCGTCGTCGGCGTACCCGCCGAGGCGTCGACGCGCCTCGTCTCGATAGAAGGCGGCGCGGTCGGGTGCCACGGACGCCGGCCCCTCGTTGGCAGCGTCTCGCGCGAGGTCGGTGGCAACCGCGGTCACCGTCGTGCGCACGTAGAGGCCGAAGAGCAACTGCACCGTGAACAACAGGAAGATGAGGAACACGGTGAAGCCGAACGTCGTGCCGAAGACGCCGGTGCCGCGATCGCCGCGTCGGGCGATCACCGGTCAGTCGTCGCTGCTGGGCTGTGTGTCGGTGTCGCTCCCGATGACCTTTACCTGGTTCTCGGTGTTCTCGGACGTGTCCTGCCAGATGGCATTGAACGTGATCCACATGGCGGCGCCGAGGAACGCCATGACGAGGACCGCGATCGCAGTCGAGATGACGCCTTCACCTCGGTCCGACCGGCATCGATGACGTCGAGAGACTGAATGGGTGCTGTGCATGGTGACTCCTTGCGGTGGTGGGATCTAGGACGACACGCCGAACGCTTCGAGTGCCTGGATGAACGGGATCGCGATGAAGATGGCGCCTGGGACGAGGGCCGCGACGGTGACGGGAATCCAGACCTGCTGACTCCGACGCTCGATCTGTTCGATCAGCTCCCGCTGCACTTCACGCCGGATCGAGCGCGCTTCCTCCGCGATCAGACGGCCCAGATCACCAGCTTCGCGATTGAGCGCGAGCACGGCGACGAGTCGTGACAGAGCGTCGAGGTCCGCAGTGGCCGCCCACTCGCGAAGCGCGTCGACCTCGCTCATTCCCTGGCGCACGCGCACGACGACGCGACGGAGATCCTGGCCGCTTGCACCTTGCCCGCGCACAGCGAGGCGATTGAGCGCGGAACCGAGTGAGAACCCGGCCGACAGCAGCATGCCGAGTTGCTCGGCGACGACCGGGAGCTCGAGGAACAAGCGATGCTTCCGTCGATCGGACGCTGTCGCAAGCTGTTGCTCGACGAGCAGGAACGCCAGTACGGGCCCGCCGAGAATGCACAGCAGGCCGACGAGTGCCGGGGGTCGGATCGCTGTCGCGACGAACACGCCGCTCACGAGGCCGACGACGGACCATCCCATCTGACGGACGCGGAAGTCCGTCTGGTCCAGGGTGGAGTGGACCCGCTCGAGTCGGACCGACAACTCGTCGTCGACGCCGAGGAGGCGGGAGAGTCTTCCGCCGATCGTGCGCGCCAACGGGCCGATGACCTCGGAGAACGATTCGACCGACAACAGGCCGGGTCCGGTGGTGGAGGTGGCGAGCCCGCCGGGCTCGTACGGGCGCAGTCGGTCGATGAGCGAGCGACGTGCGAACCAGCGTCGTTGGCTGAGCGTCAACGTCGCTCCAACCCAGAAGATCAGTCCGGCCACGATGGCGATCCGGGTCATTCGAAGAACACCCGCTCTTCCTCTGGGACGCGGAGAACCTGGCCGGCCCAGGCCCAACATCCGATCACGAGCAGGACAGCCACCAATGTGAGCAGCTGGCCGGTAGCTGAGCTGAACGCTTCGCGGCCGTCGCCGACGGACATGCCTGCGATCGCCATCCCGAACGGGACGAAGAGAACGAACCGGCGAGCGAAGCGGGCACCCGCCTGCTTGGCGCGCGCATCTTTGCGGCCCTGCGTGTCATGGATCCGGTCCTCGGCGAGGGCCTCCAGGCGGCGATCGAGGTCGTTGCCTCCGACGGTGTGCGCAACGAGCAATGTCTCGCAGGTCGCATCGGCCGTGGGGTCGGCAAGCCCCGCCTTCAGGACGGTCAGGGTCCTTGCGAAGTCGGTCGAGATCAGCCATTCGCGGTGGGCTGCATCGAACGCCGGCCGCAGCTCGTCCGGCGCACGCTGTCCGACGTCGAACAACGCCTGGGGGATCGACCGTCCGAGTGACGCGGTGAGGATCCGGATCTCTTCGATCAGTCGGGGCCACGCATCCTGGGCGGCCGCCCTGCGGTTTGCTCGACGAACGCGATATGACGCGAGGGGGAACGTCGCGGCGAAGGTTCCCACGGCGAGCGCCGGAACGATCGCTCCGAAGACGGCGAAGATCACCGCCGTCCCGACGACGAACAACAACACCATGACGGCTGCGAAGTCCCGGATTCGGATGCCGCCGAGGCCCGCTTGGACCAACCACTCGTTCACGCGGTCGGTCCGGCGAACGGTTCGACCGACCGACGGGGCGAGCCCGACCCCTCGCCAGCCGAACACCATCGCCGTGTACAGATAGAAGACGCCGACGGCAGCGAGGACCGGCAGGACGAGCGCGGTCATGACTCTGGCGCCCGCCGGGTGCGTAGCTCGTGGAGCTTCGCGTCGACGGTGTCGTGGTAGGCGCGTCCGCTCTCACCCGACGTTCGGTCGGAGGGACTGGTCGACCGAGTGGACTGTTCGGGAACGCCCAGGAGTTCGCGCAGGTCGTAGCCAGCCCCCTCGAGGGCTCGCGCCGCTCGGCCGGGGAACTGGCCCGTCCACGCCAGCGGCAGGCCGACCCGGCCTCGAGCGAACAGATCGGTCACGGTGAACTGCGTCGAGTCGAACCCGGCGGTCTGGTCCTCGACTGCGAGTATCTCGGTGACCCGGGGGCCATCGTTCTCGCGAGCGCAGTGGACGACGATGTCGACTGACTCCGACACCAGGTTGTTGAGCGCCGACATCGGAATCTCGCTCGACGTGTCGGCGAGTTGGCAGATGAAGCGAAGACGTGACAGCGCCTGTCGACTCGATCCGGCGTGGATCGTGGTGAACCCCTTCACGCCCGACGAGAGTGTGAGGAGCAAGGGAAGTGCTTCGCGATCGCGGACCTCGCCGACGATGGCGACGTCGGGTGCCATGCGAAGGAAACCGGCCACGAGCCGGCGGAGATCCACGGCGGGTCGGTCGGCGCGCGCTGCTCGCGTCTGCATGGAGGCGACGTTCGGCAGGGGGACGTCGGCTTCGAAGACCTCCTCCGCGACCACGACGCGGAGCGACGGGTCGAGCTCGGCTGCGGTGCACGACATGATCGTCGTCTTGCCCGAACCGGGCGCGCCGGCGAACACGACCGTGAGCTTGGCGCGAGCGCACGCGCGAAGGAACTCCGCCGCCTGCACCGTGAGCATGTCGCGCTCGACCAGTTGCTCGAGTTCTCGGAATGCCACGCCGGTGAACTTGCGGATGTTCACCATGATGTGCCCGCCGCGCGACACATCGCCGTGGACGATGTGTAGTCGTGCCCCGTTGTCGAGCTGCGCGTCTTGGAGGCCCTCGGTGGGGTCCAGCTTCCGATGCGCTCCGGACGCGTCGTCGAGCACCTTGGTCAGCGTCCGGAAGACGTGGTCGTCGTCGTGGAACACCTCGTCGTGGTAGCCCGACGGTCCTTCGTGCCGCTTCACGAAGATCGAGTCCGGGGCGTTGATCATGACCTCCCACACGTCGTCGTCCTGGAGGAGGGACTCGAGTGGCCCGTAGCCGACGAGGTTGCGATAGCCGCGTTCCACGAGGAGTTCTGGGTCGGCGAGGTCGTGCGAGCGGAGACCTCGACGGAAGTCGGTCGACCAGCGGGTGACTTCCTCCTGGACCAGGGCCCGTAGGTGGGCCTTGGCGTCCTCGTCGTCGAGGTCGAGTCGAATGTCCTTGGCCCGTTCGAGAACTGCTCGCTCGATCTGCTGCAACGGCGTCGCGCTCGGCGCGTCGGCTTGGCTCATCCGGCGACCTCCTCGTCCCACTCGCCGAGCGATCCGATCTCGACCGGGACGGGCTCGTCGGTGCCGAGGCCCCGCAGCGGCGCTGCATCGACCGCCTCGAGTCGCGAGCGGACGGCCGTCGTGACGGGGTCGACGAGGGCTGCGGGCAGCACAGCGACGTCGCGGAGCACCTGTTCGAGGTTCTTCCGTTCCGGGAGGAACACCGGGCTCAGCACCGGCTCGCCAGGATGGGAGGCGAGGAGGAGTTCGGCGATCGTCCGACTCGTCTCGGCTCGGCCAGGCCCGCGTCTCGGCGTCCGATTCACGACGATCACGATTCGTTCCGTCCCGACGCCCGCAGCGAGACAGTCACGCACGACCCGGAGCAGTGAGTGGACGCCCTTCGTGCCACCGACGCCCACGACGACGACGACGTCGGCGAGATCGACGGTCGTGCGAGCGAGCAGGTTGCGGTCCTCGACATCGGCCGAACCCGTGGCGGCTTCACCCTCGAGGTCATCGTCGACATCCGCGACCACCAGGGTGAAGGCCCGGCGGAGGCCGTCGAGGGCGGTCCGGAGCGCTCGGGGGCGTAGCGCGGTCCAATCGCGGTGTCGACGTAACCCCAACAGGAGTCGGTAGCGCCGGGAGACGATGTCGAAGGTCAGCGAGCGCACCTCGTCGGGCGTCGGATCGCCCGAACGATGTCCTTCGACCAGTTCGAGGACCCCCGGGATGACGTCGCGAGCATCGTGGAGCACCGCCTGGTCGGCGTGAAGTGCGAGGTCGGCGAGGACCACGGTGTCGGCGTGGGCGACGTCGGCGGCCATTCCCTGGGCGATGGCCGCCGCCACGACGGACCGCCCTGTCCCACCCGGGCCGGTGACTGCGACTGTCCGGGCACGGAATCCGGGTTCGGGATCGTCCGCTCGAGGTTGTCCGGGAAGGTCGTCGGCGGCGCCGATCGGTGTTGCGAACTCGGCGAGCGCGTTCTCGAGCGCCGACCGGTCGAAGTCGGACGACAGGGTCGTCGCTGCTCCGACAGCCCGCCAGTCACGGCTGGAATCGTCGGTGACGACGATGACCGCACACCCCTGTTCCTTCGCGAGTTCGAGAAGGTCCCGGTCGATGCCGGCGACGCCGCTGTCGATCACCAGTGCGGAGAAGGGCCGCCCGGCGTCGAGTCGTGCGCGGACTTCGTCGGTCGAGACCGTCTTGACGAAGTCGATCGCCAACAGGCCAGAAGTGGCCCACCGGGCGACATCGGTGAACCATGTTGCTCGGACTCGTGCGAGGCCGAGCACGACATGGCGTTCCGTCGGCATCAGGTGTCGTCCTCGTCGTCATCGCTGGAGGACACGAGCGGGCGGTACTCGCGACCGACGTCCTCCACCTCGGTGCCGAGCGTCGAGCGGATCATCGTGATGTCGCCCGCAGCCTGCGCGTGGACGATCGCTTCCACCTGGGTGAAGTCGGCGAGGGCGAGTCGGACGACGACGTGTTCGCTACCGGAGAGGAGGACGCTGGAGTCGCCACTGAACTCGAGCACTCTCGCGTCGACGGCGATCAGCTCGGTGACGTCGCTGCTCCACGTCGAGAAGATGTCGACACGCTCGCCCGGCGCCAGGCCGCTGACCGCCCGGTTGCCCGGGAGGGACACGGCGACCTCCAACCGCTCCTCACCATCGACCGGCGTCACCGTGTCCGAAGCCTGGAGGAACTCGCCCTCGTCGACGGCGGCGACGACCTGTCGCCCGACGGCCGCTTCGGGTTCACCGAACAGGCCGCGTACCTCGCCGGGCAGTTCGACCGGCACGAGTACGACGTCGGCGTTGGTGATCGTGTCGCCGACGCGGAGCGAACGGGCGGCGATCAGGACGTCGATCGTGTCGTCCGCGGTGGCGTTGGCGTAGGCGAGGAAGGTCCCGACGGCGGCGATCGCCATGAGGAGGCCTCCGACCACGGCACGTCCCGACGGCAGGCCGACGTGGCGTTGGACTCGTCGATCGGCCTGCCCGCCGGTGGTGTCGTTCCGCGGAGTCACGGTGGTCACTCGATCTCCTTCGCCTCCGGAGAGGGATTCCTGCGCCAGTCCGCATTGACGCTCCCGAGATCCTGCCACGGGGTACGTCGAACATGGAAATGCATCGAACAGCGTGAGAGTATGGCAGAAGTGTCTTCCTGCATGTACAGTGACCGAGACCACGGGCAGGAGGAACTCGCCATGACAGGAAACGTCGACTGGCTCTCGACCGCCGATGCGGCCGAAGCGCTGGGCATCACGACCCGCACGCTGTATCGGTTCATCAACAACGGCGATCTCGCCGCATATCGCTTCGGGCGGGTCATCCGCGTCAAACGTGTCGACGTCGACGCATTCATCGAGACCTCGCGCATCGAGCCCGGGACGCTCGACCATCTGTCGCCGGACACGGTCCCGGCCGACAGCCAGTCGGCCGACGGCGGGAAGTGACCCGGCCCCGGCCCTGATTCCAGGGTCCCGGTCCTGAGTCAGGGGTCGACGACGATGACCGCGATCGACGCGGTGGCGATCCAGACCGGGGTCGGCGGATCGCCGTGCACACGAAGGCGCACCACGTCGGTGCCGGCGCTGCGCAACTCGCCCTTCGTCGTCACGCCCGACCGGGTGCGGACCAACACGTCGGGACGGTCGGCGGCCAAGGGGCCGAGGACGCCGTCGAACTCGAGTTCCACACGGTGGGTCCGGTCGCCACGGGCGTCGATGCCGCCGGGTTCGGATCGGACGACGTCGATGGCGTCGATACGGACCAGCACCTGCCGGCCCTGGTCGGACCGCACGGCGACGAAGTCGCCGCCGATGCCGACCAACACGCCGCGGAACCGATGATCGCCGACGTCGAAGACGACCGGGCGGCCGTGTTCGGCCAGGTCGAGGAGTGCACCGGCGAGGCTCGCCCCTTCTTCGGACTGGATCCGCATCCATCGCGCCCGCACACGGGCTCGAGCGGCGTCGTCGACGCGGGCGTCGGCGGCCCAGCGCTCGAGCGAGCGGCCCAGTCGGTCCTCGCCGCCGAGCAGGTCGTCCGCGCTCCCGGCCGAGGTGTCCCCGAAGCGATCCATCAGGCGCGACGGTAGGCTCCGAGCGATCGTGTCGGACATCCAATCGCCAGATTCCCCGCCCTCTGTTCGCCCTCCGGACCAGTCCGTCACGGTGAACGTCCCCGGCAACCACCTGATGGTCGGTCTGCTGGGCCACCGCGATCAGTTCCTGCGTCTGGTCGAGGACGCGTTCCCGCGCACCGACATCCACGCCCGGGGAACCGAGATCGCCATCAGCGGCCCGCACGCCGAATCCGCCGCACGCGTCTTCTCCGAACTCGTGTTGCTCGTCGCCGACGGCCAGGTGCTCGATCCGGCCACCGTGCGCCGATCGATCGACATGGTCGACCACGACGAGAAGCCCTCCGACCTGTTGGCCAGCGAGATCCTGCGGTCGGCGAAGGGCAACTCGGTCCGGCCCAAGACCCAGGGGCAGCGTCGCTACATCGAGGCGATCCGCGACAACGTCATCACATTCGGGATCGGTCCTGCCGGTACCGGCAAGTCGTGGCTGGCCGTGGCCATGGCGGTGCAGGCGCTCCAGCGCGACGAGGTCGAGCGCATCATCCTCACCCGGCCGGCGGTCGAGGCGGGCGAGCGGCTCGGGTTCCTCCCCGGCGACCTCATGGCCAAGATCGACCCGTACCTTCGGCCGCTCTACGACGCCCTCTACGACATGGTCGACCCCGACGGCGGACAACGACTTCTCGAGCGCAACCTCGTCGAGGTCGCACCGCTGGCCTTCATGCGTGGCCGGACGTTGAACGCGAGTTTCATCATCCTCGACGAGGCGCAGAACGCCACGCCGGAACAGATGAAGATGTTCCTGACCCGCATCGGGTTCGGATCAAAGGTCGTCGTCACCGGCGACACCTCGCAGGTCGACGTGGCCGGGAACAAGTCCGGCCTCGCCGATCTCGAGCGTGTTCTCACCGGGATCGACGGGTTGTCGTGGGTCCATCTCGGGGCCCGTGACGTCGTCCGCCATCGCATCGTGCAGGACATCGTGAACGCCTACGACCGGTCGTCCGACACGTGAGTACCCCGAACGGGACACGGGCGAGCGTCTTCGGTGTGGACGAACAAGACGCGGTCGACATCGACGTGACCCGCTGGGTCGCGCTGGCCGAGAATGTGCTCGACGACGCCATGGTGCGCCCGGGCGCCGAACTGAGCCTGTTGTTCGTCGACGAGGCGACCATGTCCGACCTCAACGAACAACACATGGGGGCCAGCGGTCCGACCGACGTCCTGGCGTTCCCCATCGACGAAGACCCGATCGAACAGGGTCGGTGGCCCGACAACGGCACCACCGGACCCGACCGTCCGTCCCCCCTGCCCGACGACCTCCCGGTCCTGCTCGGCGATGTCGTCGTGTGCCCGACCCGAGCGGCCGCACAGGCCCCCCAACACGCCGGCAGCAGTCCGAACCACACCGGCGCCGTCGAAGACGAGATCGCGCTGCTCGTCGTCCACGGCGTTCTCCACGTCCTCGGCATGGACCACGCCGAACCCACGGAGACCGAAGCGATGCAAGCGCGCGAGCAGGACCTGCTCGGCCGGTTCCACACCGCCTGATCGACGATGGAAGCAGCCTTCACCGCCGGAGCGGTCGTCTCGCTGCTCGTGCTCGTGGCCATCGCCGCGGTGTGCGAGACCGTCCTCGTTCACCTGTCGGTGGCGCGAGCCACGACCATGGTCGACGAAGGCCGGTCGCGAGCCGACACGCTCGTCGACCTGTTGCATCGACGCGAAGCGAACCTCGGGGCGGTCCTCGTCGTGCGACTGGTCGCGCAGGTCGGGGTCGTCGGGATGATCGTGGCGCTCGGGCGGGGCCAGGACCTCACGACCACCGCGTGGCTCGCCGTCGCCGCAGCGTTGGTCGTGCTCCTCGGTGTCGTCGAATCGTTGGCCAAGACGGTCGCGCTCGTCCGCACCGACGAGGTCGCCCTCCGGGTGTCGACGGTGCTCCTGTTGATCGGCCGCGTCCCGCTGCTCGGGTTGTTGGGCAGCGCCCTGTCGTCCTTCGTCCGGCACCGCAGCGATGGCGTCGACGACACCGAGCGCCCGAAGGTCTCGGAAGAAGAGCTCCTCGCCTTCGCCGAGGTCGCGGTCGAAGCCGAGGTGATCGAGACGTCGGAACACGCGCTCATCGAGTCGATCATCGAGTTCGGTGACACGATCGTCCGCGAGGTCATGGTCCCGCGTCCCGACATGGTCACCGTCGACGCCACCTGGCAGATCAGCGACGTGATGGAGGTCGTGATCCTCAACGGCTACAGCCGGATCCCCGTCACGGGCGACGGGATCGACGACGTGGTGGGCATCGCGTACGCGAAGGACCTGATGCGAGCGGAACGCGATGGCAACGGTGTCCACCCCGTGGGCGATCACGTGCGCCAGGCGCGGTTCGTCCCCGAACAGCAGCGGGTGTCGTCACTCCTGCCCGAGATGCAGAGCGAGCAGTTCCACATGGCGATCGTGATCGACGAGTACGGCGGCGTCGCCGGCCTCGTCACCCTCGAGGATCTCATCGAGGAACTCGTCGGCGAGATCGTCGACGAGTTCGATGTCGAGGACCCGATGGCCGAACCGCTGCCCGGCGGCGCCTACCGGGTCAACGCCCGCATGCCACTCGACGAGGTCAACGACCTGGTCGACGCCGACCTGCCCGAAGGGGACTGGGACACCATCGGTGGGCTCGTGTTCGGTGCCCTCGGCCACGTGCCCGTCGAGGGCGAGACCATCGACCTCGACACACACCGTCTGACCGCCGCCCGGGTGCAGGGCCGACGCATCGGCATGGTCCGCATCGACCGGATCCGGGACAGGGATAACGCATGAAGAGTGGCTTCGTCACGTTCGTCGGCCGACCCAACGTCGGGAAGTCGACGCTGCTGAACAAGATCCTGGGCGAGAAGGTGTCGATCGTCTCCAACAAGGTGCAGACGACCCGTCACCAGATCCGTGGTGTGCTCAACCGCGACGACGCCCAGTTGGTCTTCGTCGACACGCCGGGGATCCACAAGCCGGTCACGGCGCTGGGTGACCGGCTCAACGCCGCTGCCACGAGCGCCATCGGCGACGTCGACATCGTGTGCTTCCTCATCGACGCCACCCAGCCGATCGGAAGGGGCGACCGTTTCGTCGCGGAGCGGGTGCCGAAGGACGGCATCGTCGTCGTCAACAAGACCGACATCGCGAAACCCGAACAGGTCCTCGATCAGCTCAGCACCGCCGGCGAGTTCGACGTGTCGGCGTACTACCCGGTGTCGGCGCACACCGGTGCGGGCGTCGACGACCTGGTCGAGCACCTCCTCAACCGGATCCCGGAAGGGCCGCAGTTCTATCCCGACGACATGGTCACCGATCAGCCCGATGCGTTCTGGGTCGCGGAGCTCGTCCGGGAACAGCTCCTGGCCGTGACGCGCGAGGAGCTCCCGCACTCGATCGCCACCCGTGTGACCGAGCTCGAATGGCCCTACGTCCGGGTCGAGATCCTCGTCGAGCGTGACTCCCAGAAGGGGATCGTGATCGGCAAGAAGGGCGCTGTGCTCAAGGAGGTCGGCACCCGGGTGCGTCGACAGCTCAAGGAGGGCACGTTCCTCG
Organism: Acidimicrobiales bacterium; assembly: GCA_028822535.1. GTDB lineage: Bacteria > Actinomycetota > Acidimicrobiia > Acidimicrobiales > Salinilacustritrichaceae > Salinilacustrithrix. The sequence goes on along the minus strand of JAPKDO010000018.1, from coordinate 7,776 downwards.
AGCTCCAGGTCAACGTGAAGAAGGACTGGCAGCGACGCCCGTCCGACCTGGACGACCTGGGGTTCTGACGCCGAAGGGCTCGGGTCGCGGGAGGCTCGTCGCTCAGTCGACGTCGCGTCGCTGGCGCGTGAGGATCCCGTAGCCGCCGAGCGCGAGTGTCATTCCGATGGCCAGATTGCGGCTGTGCCGGGCCCACACGCTTGGAGCGAATGACTCGGTCGTCCCGTTGTCGAACGCGAGGATGCAGGAACCGTCGGCGTAGGTGGAACCGAGTGCACCACGCTCGGCCATGAGGCGGGCGCAGTACTCGGGATCGAACGTGGGTCGGGCGATGCTGAGCAACACGATCACCGCCAGCGCGCCGAAGACGAGGATCGCGAGGCGGACCATGCGGTCGTCGTCGGTGAGCCTCTGTTCGAGACGTGTCGGTTCCCGTTGGCTCACATCCGGCTCCCCAGCAGAGCCTCGAGATTACTCCGACCGGACGAGACGCCCAGGTCGGGCATCGGTGAAGGCATCGTGGTCCCGGGTGATCTCGCCGGCGACGATGGTGTAGTCGTAGCCCTCGGCCCCCTGGACGAACCGCGTCCCCCCGGCGGGGAGGTCGGCGACCATGTGCGGCTCGCGCAGCGTGAGGTTCTCGTGGTCGATGACGTTGATGTCGGCGCGGAGCCCGACCTCGAGGCGTCCTCGGTCGTCGAAGTCGAACAGTGCTGCGGTGTCGGCGGTCAGCTTCTTGATCACGGTGGGAAGCGGGATCTTCGGCCCCTGGGTCCGGTCGCGAGCCCAGTGCGTGAGCATCCACGTCGGGGTCGACGCGTCGCAGATCATGTTGCAGTGGGCGCCACCGTCGGCGAGGCCGAGGACCGCCGAGTCGTTGTTCAGCATCTCGTGGAGCGCGTCGCCGTTGCCGTAGCTGTAGTTCAACAGCATCATCATCACGATGGCCTGGCCGTCGCGCTCGAGCAGGCAGTCGTAGTACACCTCGAGGGTGCCGCGGAGCTCGGGGTCGCGCATGCGTTCGACCTGTTCGCTGACCGGTAGGTCGACGAGCGGTGCGAACGCCTGCGTGTCGAGGAACCGGTGCCGCGCGGTGAGGCCATGGAGCAGTCCGAACGGACGCCCCGCCACCTGTGCGGTGATGTCGTGACCTTCGGCTCGCGCTCGCGAGATCAGCTCGAGATGCTTGCGCCAGTCGTCGGGGGCATCGTCGGTCTGCAACATGAGGAACGTGACGGGGACTCCGGCCTCGGCGGCGAGGCGGCACATCCAGTCGACCTCGGTGTCGGGGAGACGTGGTCCGGTCCGGCGACGCCGGCGGGCGCGACCTCGAAGATCCCCTTGCCGGCGGCTTTGACCGCGCGACCGAGGGCGAACAACTCATCCTCGGGGGCGTAGGTGCCGGGAACTGGCTCGCCGTCGAGGGCGCGGTGGGCGATGGCAGCGATGCGGTCGCCCTCGACTGCGACGTCGGCTGCGAATGGCTCGCCCCCCGTGCCATCGACCACGAGGCCGTGCCGAATCACCAGATCGAACATGCTCGTACCCCCGAGATGCGTTGTTCAGAGTGAGAGTAGGTCCTCAGAACCGCCGTCGCTCCACCAGCGCACGCCGAGCACGCCGGAGAGCACCATCGCCCAGACCGTGGCCTCGGGTCCGGGCGGGAGTCCCCAGGCCGGTTCCCACTCGAGCACCCAGCCGAGCCACGCGACCGGGAGCAGACTCGCGATGGCGACGGCGTGCGCGATCCGAGGCGATCGACCGAGCGCGAACGCGGCCATCGCCAGGGCCGTCGCTGCGAACAAGGACCACGGGTAGTGGATGAGCAGGAGCGCCGCCGTGGCGGCGAGGCCGGCGCCGCCACGGAAGCGACGGAACACCGGCGCACACAGGCCGGTGACGACGGCGAGTCCGGTCCAGATCGCGACCGATTGCCACGCAGCGAGAACCTGGTTCGACAGGTAGCCGATGCGCGAGAAGCTGCTGCCGGGCGACAACTCCTGGATGGTCCACCAGGCAGCGGTCGACGATGCCAGCGCGACGAATGCCTCGACCAGAGCATCGGATGGTCGTCGGTCGTCCGAGGCGATCCAGGTCGCGGTGAGCGATCCGACGAGATAGCCGACCGCCACGATCGGCCCGGAGAAGGCGGCGACGGCCGAGACGCTGCGCAACGGGTCAGCCCGACCGAAGCGTACGGAGCTGTTCGACGACCTCGGCCTGGTCCTTGGTCCGTCGCATCGGTGGCAGCCCGTTGACCAGATCCCATCGATACGACGCAGTCGCCAGCCTCGGGTCGAGGACAGCGACGACGCCGCGATCGGACGAGGTGCGGATCAGGCGGCCGGCGCCCTGGGCCAACGTGGTGATGGCGCGTGGGAGATCGATGAGCGAGAAGGCGTTGCGGCCGACCTGTTCGCGACGGGCCTCGAGGAGGGGATCGTCGGGTCGGGCGAACGGCAACTTGTCGATGATGACGCAGCTGAGGGACTCGCCGGGGATGTCGACCCCTTCCCAGAACGAGAGCGTGGCGAAGATGCTGGTCTCGTGCTCCGCCGCGAACTGTTCGAGCAGCGCCGGTTTGGGGAGTTCGCCCTGGGCGATGATCTCCGAGTCCACTCGCGTACGGAGGACCTCGACCGCTTCCTGCATGGCTCGCCACGACGTGAACAACGCCATGGTGCGCCCTCCGGCGGCCTCGATGAGGGTCTCGATCTCGTCGTGGACGGCGTCGGCTCGGGCCGCGTTGCGCGGATCCGGGAGGTGCGCGGCGCAGTAGAGGAGCGCGTTCTGCTCGTAGTCGAACGGAGATCCGACGTCGAGCACCTCGGTCGACTTTGGCATCCCGAGTCGTTCGGGGAGCTTCGGCGGGATCGTCGCCGAGCACAGCACGGCGGTGGTCTCGTCCCACAAGACCTCGGACAGCAGGGCCGCGACGTCGATCGGTGCGATCCGCAGTCGGGCCGAGCCGGGTCGCCCCTCGACCCACGCCACGCTTCCCGTGGGGACGACCGTCGCTGCGGTCAGGTCCTGGAGCAGACCCGTGAGCTGTTGCATCGCCCGGTTGCGACGGGCGACGACGTCAGGTTGTGAGTCGGGAACCTTCCGCAGCGCCGCCGAGGCCTCGTCGAGCTTGGGACGTAGTTGCGTGAGCTCCTTCACCAACGCTGCCGGTGCCGGATCGAGCCGTTGCCCGACCAGACCGTCGAGGACGCCGCCGAGGCGAGCGGCGATGGCCAGGATGTCGGTCATCAACTTGTCGTCGGCGATCACCCGTCCGATCGCATAGGTCGCGGCGTTCACCCGCCCGACCGTGAGTTCGGATCCGGCGGTCGACGAGATCACCTCCTCGAAGCGGTGCGCCTCGTCGAGCACGACGAGATCGTGTGGCGGCAGGATGACCCCGCCGGCAGCGAGGTGCGTGCCGTACAAGTAGGTGTTGACGACGACGACGTCGGCTTCGGCAGCGCGTCGGCGTGCCCCCTCCGCGAAACAGGTCTCGCCCTTGGGGCACTTGGCCGCACCCGGGCACTCGTCGGAGCCGACGCTGACCGAGTCCCACACCGGCCCTCTCGGTTCGACCTTCAGTTCGGCGCGGTCGCCCACCTCGGTCTCGTCGGCCCACTGGAGCACGGCGACGAGTCCTGGGTCGTCGGTCTCGATGTCGAGCTTGCCCTCGCGGTCGTCGAGCAGTTCCTGCACCCGCTGACGGCAGACGTAGTTGGACCGGCCCTTGAGCACCGCCCACGTGAACCCGCCGACGTGCTCGTCGAGGAACGGGAGGTCTTTGGCTGCGACCTGGTCCTGTAGCGCTTTCGTCGCAGTCGCGATGACCGTGCGCCCGTGGCTCCGGATCGCGGGGAGGAGGTAGGCGAGCGTCTTGCCGGTGCCGGTCCCGGCCTGCACGACCAGATGCTTGCCCGACTCGATGCTGGCCTCGACCGCTTCGGCCATGGAACGCTGACCGTCGCGGACCTCGCCGCCTCCGGGGAGTTCGGCCACGATCGCTGCCAACGCATCGGTCAGCTCCGGTGCGTCGGGGCTCGGCATCGCCCCGACGGTAGCGGGCGACTCACACGCTCCTGCTCATGCAGACGCGGATCGCTCGATCGAGGCCGTCCCGGTCTTCGGTGGCGATTCGCTCGGCCAACTCCGGTCCGATCTCGTCGCGCCCGAGGACTCGGAAGCCGCGGCGCTCGTAGTACGGCCGGTTCCACTCGACGTCGGCGAACGTCGTCAGGGTGACGGCGTGCATCCCCTCGGCGCGGGCCCAGGTCGTGGCGGCATCGAGGAGCGCTCCACCGTGGCCGCGCCCCTCGTGCTCGGGAGCGACCGAGACCTCCTCGATGTGTGCGCAGCGGTCCACGACGTCGACCACCACGAAGCCCGCCGGTGGATCGTCGCCGCTGACCCAGGCCCGACCGGCATCGATCCACCTGCGGAGATCTTCCGCGTCGAACGGGTCGTCGTCGGCCCGCTCGGCGATGCGTGGATCGTCGACCGAAGCGAACCGTCGTCCGGCCGCGGCCCCGATCCGACGTATCGCGTCGACGTCCGCGAGCACCGCTGGCCGCGTCGCCACGGGTCAGGACTCGAGCGTGTCGACCACGGCGCCGTTGCGGTTGGCTCCCACCGCGAGGGCGGCATCGACCCGGGGGACCTCGAGACGGATCTCGACCGTGCCGTGCTTGTCCTCCCAGTGGACGACGTTGACGACGGACCCGTAGACGAGGAGCCGACCGAAGATCGCCAGCCATGTGAGCACCGCGAACACGATGCCGAGCGAGCCGTACAGTGCAGACGAGTCGGCCACCAGCTTCGGGACGTAGACCGAACCCACGACCTTCATGACCTCGAAGCCCACGGCGACCAGCAGGGCTCCGGGGAGGCGAGCCCGCCAGCCGACCGGGAGTCGGCCGAGCGCGGTGAACGTCCACAGGAACAGCGCCACGTTGACGCCGAACCCGACGAGCAGCGACAGCGGGGCGAGGAAGCCCGGCAGGACGTTGAGCGCGATGCTCACACCGAAGGACGCGACGAAGATCAGCGTCGCCCCGCCAAGCCACGCCAGGGCCTTCAGCTTCTCCTTCACCCCTTTGCCGAACGTCTGCCACGCGGCGTCGACGGAGCGCTGGATCGCGGTCACGAGGTTGAGGCTGGTGAACAGCAGGCCGGCGAGGCCGATCACCGAGGCCGCCTGGCGGGAGTCCTGGGCATTCTGGATGGCATCGGTGAAGGTCTCGGCGCTCTCGCCCTCGAGTTCGAGGTTGTCGATGAGCGAGGCCGTGAAGTCGGGATCGTCGTTGGCGAGGAAGCCGACGACGGCGATGCCCACGATCAAGAGCGGGAAGATCGAGAGGAAGGTCTGGAGCGCGATGCCGTTCGCCAATGCCGTGCCTCGCACCTCCCCGAAGCGTTCCTGCACGCGGAGGATCCACCCGATCACGCGGACCTCGGCCAGACGTTCCTTCACGGCACCTCTTCTACCGCACCGAGCGGTTCACATCGGTACCAGGGACCGCGGTTCTGTCGTCGGACGCCACTAGCGTCGACGCCGATGGACGTGCCCGGCATCGACCCCAATCGAATCCCGGCACACATCGCCGCGGTGATGGACGGCAACGGCCGTTGGGCGCAGAAGCGTGGTCGCAAACGCACCGAGGGACACGCCGCCGGCGAGGAGGCGTTGCTCGACGCCACCTACGGATGCCTCGACCTCGGCGTGGAGTGGTTCACGGTCTACGCGTTCTCGACCGAGAACTGGCGTCGGCCGACGGACGAAGTGCGCTATCTCATGAACTTCAACGAGTCGTTGCTGTTGCGTCGTCGCGACGAACTGCACGAACAGAACGTGCGGATGCGTTTCATCGGGCGCCGCGACCGGCGCGTGCCGAAGCGGGTGCTCAAGCGCATGGACGAGGCGCTCGAGTTGACCCAGGACAACACCCGCATGACGCTGACCATCGCGTTCAACTATGGCGGCCGCGCCGAGATCGTCGACGCGGTGCGCCAGATCGCAGCGTCGGGAATCGACCCGTCCAAGATCACCGAGAAGACGATCGCCAAGCACCTCTACGACCCCGAGATGCCGGACCCGGACCTGATGATCCGTACCTCGGGCGAACATCGCACCTCCAACTACCTGATGTGGCAGTTGGCCTACAGCGAGCTGGTCTTCCCCGAGGTGCTCTGGCCCGACTTCCGGCGCGAGCATCTCTTCGACGCAGTCCGGGAATTCCAGGACCGAGCCCGCCGGTTCGGTGGGCTCGACGATGACTGACCCCCGGGCGACCTGACGTGCCCGGCCTGTACCGCGACGAGGGCGTGGTGCTGCGCACCTACAAGCTGGGTGAGGCCGACCGCATCGTCGTGCTGGCGACAGCCGAGCACGGCAAGGTCCGGGCCGTTGCCAAGGGCGTTCGCAAGACCAAGAGCAAGTTCGGTTCGCGCCTCGAACCGCTGTCGCACGTGGCGCTCCAGCTCTACGAGGGTCGCAACCTGGACACGGTCACCCAGGTCGAGTCGATCGACACGTTCCGGCCGATCCGCGAGGACCTCGACCGATACGGCGCGGCGATCGGGGTGCTCGAGGTCGTCGACCAGATCGCCATGGAGGGCGAGTCGGACCGTCGCCGCTACGCGATGCTCGTCGGCGTGCTTCGCACGATCGCGGAGAACGAGAACCCGCTCGTCGTTCCCGCGTTCCACCTCAAGTTGCTCGCCCACGAGGGCTTCCAGCCCGAGGTCGACGCCTGCGTGTCGTGTGGGGCGAGCGACCCATTGGTCGCGATCGACCTGATCCACGGCGGGATGCTCTGCCAGGACTGCCGCCAGGGTCGCAAGGTGTCCCCCGAGGCGCTGCGCCTGTTGCGGGCGATCCTCGGGGGTGGGTTGGCGTCTGTGCTGGCCGAGGAGCCGTCACCGGCGGTCGCCGAGGTCGGAGCGATCGCCACCGAGGCGGTCGAGCACCACCTCGAGCGTCGGCTTCGCGTCCCCGGCCTCCTCGACCACCACCGGCTCTAGGTGTCGATGTCCTTCCACCGCTGCGCGGGTTCGTCCCACTGCAGCCACTGCTGGAGCGACGGCTCCCACTGGATGTAGGTCCCGCGAGCCTGGTCCCACTGGGGTGGAGGCCGCGGGGCGGGTTCGGGCGCTGAGGGCGCGTCGACGACGGGATCCGCGCCTGGAGCCGTGAACGGCGCGGGACCGGCGGTCGGGCTCGTGTTCTCGGCTTCTTCGATCTCGCTGGTGGGGGTTGTCGGGGGTGCCCACGAGGCACCGGTGGTGTCCGGCGCCGGCGAGGGGTCCTCCCAGGTCGGCATGGTGGGGGCGGTCTCGGCCTCCGGCACGTTGGACTCCGGCGACGCCTCTGGTCCCGACCACCAGTCGTCGTCGGGAGCGACCTCGGGTGCGACCTCGTCGACACGACCATCGATCTCGGGCGTCATCGGCGCCACCGGCGACGGCGCGTCGACCGGCGCCACGTCGTCGAGCGACGGCGGGGTCCACGTCGGGGGTTGGTTGTCGGGGATCGGTGGTGGTGCGGGCTGTTCAGCGGGACGTCCGGAGATGTCGGGCGTGAGGTCGTCGACGCTCGGGACCGGGGTGGGCGGTGCCGCCGCCGACGACGGGCCTGTAGGCGGCGGCACCGTGGGAGGAAGGGTGCTCGGTGGCATTGGCGGCGGCGCAGCGGCGGCGCCGCCGGGCGGCGGCGCCTGCGGCGTCCACTGCGGCGGGGGAGCACCCCACGCACCCCGCCGGCGCAGGGTGCGTGGG
>JAPKDO010000263.1 GCA_028822535.1 Acidimicrobiales bacterium | reverse complement strand
CGACGGCATCGACGGCGTCGACTGCCTCGAGCCCGAAGGCGCGTTCTACGCCTACCCGAAGCTGACCGGATTGCTCGGGCGAGACCTGGGCGGACGCACGGCTTCCACCACGCTCGAGTTGGCCGAGATCATCCTCGAGGAGGCCAAGGTCGCGATCGTCCCCGGTGAGGCCTTCGGGACGCCGGGGTACGCACGCCTGTCGTTCGCGCTCGGTGACGACGACCTGGGCGAGGGCGTCGGCCGGATCGCCGACCTCGTCTCCGGATCCTGAGGCAGGGCATCGAGTGAGCACCATCCCGTACGGGGAGTGGCCGTCGCCGATCAGCGCCGAGGACGTCGTCGCGGCGGCGGCATCGCCTGGCGACGTCCGCCCGGTCGATGACGCTGTCTTCTGGAACGAGTCCCGCCCCGCCGAGGGCGGACGCATCCAGATCGTGCGCTGGCGGTCCGACGGTCCGACCGTCGACCTGCTCCCCGACGGATGGTCAGCGCGAACCCGGGTCCACGAGTACGGCGGCGGAGCGTGGCTGGCGACAGCGGACTGGCTGTACTTCTCCAGCTGGGACGACCAACGCGTCTACCGCCTCGCCCTCGACCCGGAAGGAACGGAGGGCGACCCCGAGCCCATCACGCCCGAACCGACCGAACGACACGCGATCCGCTACGCGGACTTCGACCCGACACCGGACGGCGGACACCTCGTCTGCGTCCGGGAACGGCACGACGGACCCGACGTCCGCAACGAGATCGTCTCGATTCCGGCCGACGGTTCGGCGGCGCCGACGGTGCTCTTCTCCGGTACGGACTTCGTCGCCGCGCCCCGGGTGTCGCCGGACGGCGAGCGTTTGACGTGGCTGTCCTGGGATCACCCGGACATGCCTTGGGACTCGACACGCCTCCACCTCGCCGCGCTCGTCGATGGCGCGTCAGCGGTGTCCGACGAGCGGGTCGTCGCCGGAGGACCTGGCGAGTCGGTCATCCAACCTCGGTGGCGCGCCGACGGGGTGCTCCACTTCCTCAGCGATCGCACCGACTGGTGGAACCTCTACGCGCTCGACGGTGATGCGGCCACCGCCGTCACCGACGTCGCCATGGACGTCGGTACGCCGGCGTGGGTCTTCGCGATGTCGCGCTACGCGTTCCTGTCCGACGGCCGCGTCGTGTTCGCCGCGACCGATGGTGGACTCGACCGCCTCTACCTCGCGAACTCGACGGGTGCCCCGACACCGCTCGACCTTCCCTACACCGAGATCGCGTCGGTCGTCGCCCACGACCGGTCGGTGCTGTTCGTCGGTGCCGGCTTCGAGTCCGAGGCGGTCGTCGTCGCGCTCCCCGTCGGAGACGACGGCCCTGGCACCGACCGCGTGATCCGGCCGTCACGGCCCCTTCCGGTGGGGTCAGAGTGGTTCTCGCCCGGCCGTCCGGTGTCGTTCCCGTCGGGCCCCGACGGGGCGCGTACCGCGCACGGCCTGTACTACCCGCCGACCAACCCCGAGGTCGACGCGCCGGCGGGCGACACCCCGCCCTTGCTGGTGCTGATCCACGGTGGACCGACGGCGATGGCGCGGGCACGCCTCGATCTCGCCAAGCAGTTCTGGACGACGCGCGGGTTCGCGGTCGTCGACGTCAACTACGGGGGATCCACCGGGTTCGGGCGGCCGTACCGAGACCTGTTGGACGGCGCATGGGGGATCGTGGACGTCGAGGACTGCGTTGCCGCCGCCACCCATCTGGCCGATGAAGGGCTCGCCGACCCCGATCGACTCTGCATCCGAGGTGGCTCCGCCGGTGGGTTCACGGTGCTCGCCGCGCTGGTCGAGACCGATGCATTCGCCGCCGGCGCGTCGTCGTACGGAGTCGCCGACCTCACCGCGCTCGCCGAGGAGACGCACAAGTTCGAGTCCCGCTACCTCGACGGTCTCGTCGGTCCGTATCCCGAGGCGAAGGACGTCTACGACGCCCGATCGCCGATCCGTCATGTCGAGCGTCTGGACCGACCGCTCATCGTGTTCCAGGGTCTCGAGGACGAGATCGTGCCGCCGAACCAGTCGGAGATGATCGTCGACGCGTTGCGCGCCAAGGGCGTACCGGTCGCGTACCTCGCGTTCGAGGGAGAACAGCACGGTTTCCGGCGGTCCGAGACCGTGATCGAGGTGTTGGGGTCCGAGTTGGCGTTCTACGGCCGGGTCCTGGGGTTCGCTCCCGCAGGAGACCTCCCCGAGGTCCAGATCGACGGTTTGTGACGCGATTGTCGATCCCGTGACGAATCGTGACGGTCTCGTTCCAGACCGGTGATGGTGCCGACAACCGTGTGGTCCGACGAGCCAGAGTGAGGCCACGGAGGTTCCAATGGTCATCACCGACACAACCCGTGCACTCGACGACTGCCGCTCCCGCGTGTCTCTCGAGCCCGTCGGAGAGATCGATGCCGGCACCGTCGCCACCCTGGGCGACCTGCTCCACGATGCCTTGCTGTCCGGCGCCCACGAGATCGACCTCGATCTCCGTCGGGTGTCCTTCATGGACACGGCGGCGGTCGAGGTCCTGCAGATGGCCAGGGAGACACTCGAGAGTGTCGGTGGACACCTGTGCATCCGCAACGCGACCGCATCCGTGCGCCGCCTCCTGTCACTGACGGCGTTCACTCCCGGCCGTCCCGCCGCGCACGGGTGACACCGGTCGTGCGGTTGCCCGCACGGGCGACCGCACGACCGTGAAGTGGCGCGCCTCGGGCCGAGACCTCGGAGTACGATCCGGCGGTCCGACAGTGCGACGGGGGCAGGGAATGCGACGGTCCGCGAGAGCGGCGATGGCAGCGGTGGTGCTGGCGACGGCCTTCGTGATGGTCCCGCGACCCACGGTCGTGTGGGCGAGCGAACTCGAGACGTTGACGTCGGAGGTGGTCCTCACGCCGATCGAGCGGTCGGCGCGTTCGAGTGGGCTCGTCGCGGCGCCGGCAGCGAGTCACGACGAACACGGTCGTGAGGTCGGCTCGCCAACGGTCCCGACGCTCGGGACCGCAGCGTCGGGTCTCGACCCGTTCTCGGCCATCGGAGCGACCACCAGCGCGATGCCCTCGACGCCCCTCAGTGTCCGCGTCGCGTCTGACGGCGTCTGGGGTCCGTGGCGTGAGATCGGCGCCGACGACGATCACCGACCCGATGGCGACGAAGCAGCGACCGCTCGCGCCGGCTTCACGACCGAGCCCCTGTTCGTCGAACGTGCCGACGCCTACGAACTCGAGGTCCCGGCCGACGCGGGAACGGTGGCGGTGCACCTCGTCACCGAGACCGCGCGGCGCCGACAGATCGTCGACGGTACCGACCGTGCCGGGTCCGCCCCGAACATCGCATCGCGCTCTGCGTGGGGAGCCCGAGCACCGAAGACGCTGCCGTCGGACGCCGGTGAGTTGAAGCTCGCCGTCGTGCATCACTCGGTGACCAGCAACGGCTACACCCGTGGGTCCGTGCCGGCGATGCTCCGGTCGATCCAGGCGTATCACATGGACGCGAACGGCTGGAACGACATCGCCTACAACTTCGCGGTCGACCGCTTCGGTCAGGTCTGGGAGGCGCGCGCCGGCGGAATCGACCGAGCGATCGTGGGCGGTCACGCCTACGGCTTCAATACCGAGTCCACCGGCGTCGTGGTACTCGGCGACTACGGCTCGGCCGCACCCTCGGGTGCAGCCGTCGACGCGGTCGAACGCGTGCTCGCATGGAAGATGGCGCTGCACCAGACGCCGACCACCGGTACCGTCACGTATCGACCGTCGGTGAGCACACACTTCGGGCCGGAGGGGACAGCCGTTCGGGTCCAACGGATCAGTGGCCATCGTGATGTCCGACAGACGTCGTGCCCGGGAGCCAGCCTGTACGCACGTCTACCGTCGATCCGCCAGGGTGTGGTGGCGCTCACACCGAGCGCGCAGACCGAGGCGCCGCCGATGGCAGTCGAGGGCGATCGCAGCGGCGACGGCAGAGACGATCTGTTGCTGTACCGACCCGGTGCTGCGAGTGACCGGAACCTGATCGGTTCCGGAGGTCCCGGCCTGCTCGGACTGGCGACGCGACCACCCGACTTCGGCGTGTCGTCGACCTCGATCGGCGGCTCCTACGAACCCCTGTCCGGCGACTTCGACGGCGACGGCCGCGGCGACGTGTTCTGGTATCGCCCCGGGAGCGGCCGCGACTACGTCTGGTACGGCACGTCCGGTGGGGGCCGGCGGTCGATACCGCACAACGTCTCCGGGGAGTACGAGCCCTTCGTCGGCGATTTCGATGGCGATGGTCGAGACGACGTCTTCTGGTACGGCGTCTACGGCCAGAGCGACTACGTCTGGTTCGGGAAGGCGAACGGGTTCACCAGCGCAGCGACGCGCGTCTCGGGCAACTACGAGCCCCATGTCGGCGACTTCGATGGGGACGGCCGGGACGACGTCCTCTGGTACGGGATCGGCAGTCGAATCGACTCGGTCTGGTACGGCAACTCGAATCGTCGGTTCTCGTCACTGCGGCTCTCGGTCGGCGGTCGGTTCCACCTGCTGGTGGGGGACTTCACCGGCGATGGACGAGACGATGTGTTCTGGTATCGCGCCGGGACCGCATCGGATCATCTGTGGAACGGGACCGCGAGCCGAGGGTTCGGGTCGGTCCGTCGCGACGTCGGAGGCGTCTATGAACCCATCGTCGGGGACTTCGACGGCAACGGTTTCGACGACATCTTCTGGAACGCTCCGGACGGGTGGACCGACCACCAGTGGTATCACCACCGTTCCGGCTACTCCAGCGGCACTGCTCGGATCGATGCCGGGCACCGGTTGCAGGTCGTGAACCCGGACGGAGACCGCGACGACGAGATCTTCTCCGTCGAATCGCCGACGCGTACCCGCCTGTGGGACCGACGGGGAGACGGCTCATTCTCGTCCCGCGTGATCACCTGATCGTCCAACGCGCTCCGAGGTCATTTCGCTCGGACACGGGCAGCCGCGAGACTCCCAGGCGATGGCACGCATCCTCGTCACCGAAGAGATCGCCGACAACGGGCTGCAGAAGCTGCGCGACGCCGGCCACGACGTCGACATCCAGCTGAAGCTGAGCCCGGAGCAGTTGCTCGAGACGGTGCCGGGCGCACACGGGCTGATCATCCGGTCGGCGACGACGGTCACCCGCGAGGTGCTCGAAGCCGGCACCGATCTCGTCGTGGTCGGTCGAGCCGGCATCGGTCTCGACAACGTCGACACCGAGGCTGCGACCGAGCGCGGCGTCATGGTGGTCAACGCCCCTCAGTCGAACACGCTCTCGACCGCCGAACACACCATGGCCATGCTGTTGTCGCAGGCACGCAACATCCCCGTCGCGAACGCCGCCCTCAAGGCCGGACGCTGGGAACGCAAGCAGTGGACCGGCGTCGAACTGGCCGACAAGACCCTGGGGATCATCGGCTTCGGCCGGATCGGGACGCTCGTCGCGCAGCGCGCCAGCGCCTTCGGCATGAACGTCATCGCGTACGACCCCTTCGTCGCCGAGGAGCGTGCTCGCCGCGTGGGGGTCGAGG
>JAPKDO010000262.1 GCA_028822535.1 Acidimicrobiales bacterium | reverse complement strand
GGTCCCCAACTCGATCGTCGCCTCCGCCTCCGCCGGCGGCGCGACCTCGGAGTTCCCTGCCGCGTCGATCGCTACCACCGCGAAGTCGACCGGCGCGTCGGCTGCGACGAGGACGAAGTCCTCGGGGACCTCCACGGGGGTCGGCTCGTACCCGAAGGTGAAGTCCGCTTCGGTGATCGTCGTCGAACCTGTGTCATCGACCCGCTTGAGGCGGATGAATTCGTCGCCGATACGGGCGTACACGTCGACGGACACGACGCTCGAGGTGGGGTCGCTCGACTCCCACTCGAGGTCGAGCGGGAGATCGGCGGCGTCCGGCGCGTTGACCACGTGGGCCTCGGGCGAGTCGCTGTCGAACACGTTGCTCCACGTGTTGGTCTCGATGGCGTCGTTGTCGTCGAAGACGATCGACGCCTGCGCGGTCACGACGGTGCCGTTCCCCGCCCCGGAGCCAGGAGCGACCGAATAGCCGACCGATCCCTTGCCGATGTCGGTGCCGTCCTCGGGCGGGAGGAGTCCGCGGAGGTCGCCGACCACGAACCCGGTCCCGGGCTCGAGCGCGGTGAGCACCCAGCGGATCGAGCCGTCGACGATGCTGCCCTCGACCTCGATCATGATCTGCCCCTCCTCGCCACCAGGATCGTCGTAGGGGCCATGGACCCCTTCATAGGCGGACAATCCGTCAGGAACGTCGATGACGACCTCGCCGATCTGCACGTCGCCGAGCTGCACCGTGTCCGGGTTCACGTCTTCATCGAGTTCGGTCTCGATCGTGACCCGAGCCGCCGACACCTCGGCGATCTCCTCACCGGGAGGGACGTTCTCCGAGCCGGGCCCGAGGTTCTCGAAGAAGATGACGTAGTCGAGCGTCGCCGGCGTCGCCTTGAGGGCGTGTTCGTCTCCACCACCGAGCGGGCCGGCGATCTCGTTCGGGTCCTTGGGGCGGATGTAGTAGCCGTTGACGACGTCATCCCAGTCATCCGGATCGATCGGGTCGATGCAGTCGGGCTTCAACAGCGACTGCGAGCTGCGCGTGACTTCGAGCGTGCTGTTGTTGATGGCGTTCTTGTACGCCCGCTCGGCCGCGTCGTAGCGGTCGCTGCCGTTCAGGAGTTGTTCGTCCAGCGCCCGGAGCGCCTCGAGCTGGTTCTCGAGCGCCTGGAAGTAGGAGACGACGTCGAGGACGGCGCCGCCGGCGGCACCGAGGAACTCCCCGAAGACGGCGAACCCGCTGCGGTTGTTCCGCAGATGGGCGATCCTCTCGGCCTGCGGATTGGTGTCGGGGATCTCGTTCAGCCGGTCGAGCTCGGCCCGCAGTGCGTTCCGCTTCTTGGCCGTCTCCTCGAGACGGTCCCTCTGGAAGCGGGAGTACTCGGTGAGCCTGACGCTGCTGTACTGCCTTCGGAAGAGCTCTTCGGTGTTCTTGAGCTCGAACTGGACTTGCGACTTCTGCTCGGCCAAGGCCGCGAGCTCCGCGTCCGTCGCCTTCGCCTGGTCGATCAGACGGTCGATCTCGTTCTGAGCCTTGTTGTACTTCTCGCCCTCTCCCTCCAGTGCCGTGCCGAGCGCCAGGAAGCCGGACGACATCTCGAATGGGCTCGGGTTGAAACCGAACACGCTCAGCGGCAAGAAGGCAACCGCGAAGAGATTCTCGACCATTCCCCTGATCACGAACAGCAACGACTTGAAGAACGAGGTGGCGTCGGCCGACTGTGCCTCGTCGAGGAAGCCGTCGACTCCCTCGACGAGCGCGGGTCCGAGGCCGAGGATGAAGCTGAGAAGAGCCGAGAACTGCGCAAGTGTGAAAGAACCGATGACGGTCGTACCCAGAGCAGCGTTGAGCGTTCCCAGCGCCGTGGCGATTATTCCGCCCTCGATCACCAGGGGGGCGAGCAGGACGATGGCAACGAAGATGGAGATGGCCGCGATCGCCGCCGACAGCAGTGTCAACGCGGTCCTGAACTTGACGTCGCGGATCACCTCGTCGAGGTCGCCGTGGCGATCGACCCAGGCCTGGAAGAACTGCTCCTTGCGCTCATCCCACTTGATGGCCGCCTTCTGCGAGCTGATCGTGGACCGACACACGCCGATGTCCTTCGTGCGCCGGACATCGAGCTTCCGCTTCAAGTGCTCGAGGCGCTCACGGAGTTCGGCCTCCCGCGGATCGCGTTGCGGTTCGACGAGGGTCAACTTCTGTTTGACGGTCTCGATGGCAGTCCCGGCGCCCGTCTGGACGAAGTCCACGGCGAACTCGACGTCTTCGGCGGTGACCACGTCGTTGATTCCCATGGCGGCGACGGGGCCGTCGATCCGACTCGGCGGTTCTGCGAGCGCGTCGACCGCGCCATCGTCCACGACCGTCCTCGCTGCGCCCACGCCGGCCTCCTCGACCTCGACAACGGGGTCGTAGCCAGGAGCGAGCGCAACCGGAGTACCTACGGACCCGACGATCTCCACATCTTCGGCGCCGACGGTCACCGGCTCGACCCACGGGAGGTGGCCATCGACGCGGACCTCGACCTGGTAGGCGCCCGGTGGCAGCGCGTCGAACCTGGCGTTGCCCCTGAGGGCGTCGAAGTGCACACCGGTGTCGACGTCGCGTACCGAGACGTGAGCATTCGCCGCGAGGACTCCGATCGAGTCGAGCGATACGTCGATGGCGCTGGCCACGGCTGACGTCTGGGCGTCCACGACGACGTCCACTCCGGCCTCGACGACGACCCCGTCGACACGGATGGCCTCGCCTGTCTCCTCGGCCCGGATCAACAGTGCATAGGTCCCCGGGGCGAGTCCGGTCGAGTAGGTCCCGTCGTCAGCGGAGAAGTCGACAACCGGAGCGACTCCGGAGGCCAGGGCGTCGATGCGCGCGGTGACCGGCTCGCCGTCGCTGCCGATCAGAGTGCCAAGGACCCGACCGGTGTCGGTGTCACCGACCAACACACTCTCGGGTCCGTCCACCTCCACGGCTTCGTCGATGAAGCGTGCCGCGTTCCTCGCGACGACTTGGTAGAGACCCGATGACAGGCCCTCGAACACGGCCGGGTCGTCCTCGGAGAGGAAGCGCCGGAGGACGAGACGCGGATCGTCGACGCCGGGCAGCGGGATCTCGACCTCGTGGTACTCCAGCACCTCGACCTCGTCACCGTCGTCGAGGTCGAGCGTCATCCCGATCGAGTGAGGCCCTGGGGCGATCGCCCCCAGGTCGACATCGGTCCCCGGGGTCACTGCGACCGCCAGCCGACGGAGTCCACTGGCCGGGTCGGCGACGATCTCGTAGCCGCCGGCTGCGGTCACGTGGAAGTCGAAGTCGCCGGTCTCGGAAGTGAGTGTCCTGGCCACGCTCTCCCCGTCTCGGAGCAGGAGCACCTCGACGTCGTCGATCGGTTCGTCGCCAGCGTCGAGCAATCGTCCGCCCACCCGGGCCGAGTCGATCACGATCTCGATCGGCACGGTTCCGTCGTGGTCGGCAGGCACCGTCTGGCTGACCACACCGCCGATGACCACCGTCGACCCGTCGACGGGGACATCCTCGATCACAACCTGTCCATCGATCCCCGTGTAGTCCGTGCCGAGGAATTGGTCCCCGGAAGCGCCCCCGACGATCTCGGCGCGCACCCCTGCCACCGGGTCACCGACACCATTCACGACCGAGACCGACACGTCGCCGATCGCCGGGAACGACAGGTCCACCTCGTGGATGATCGATGCCTCGGCGACGAGTGACGTGGTTGCAACGTCCGACCCTCGACTCCCCAGCGCGGTGACGACCACGTCTCCTGCTGGAACACCCTCGATCCGGAATGTGCCATCGTCCTCGGTCAACGTCTCGCCGAGCATGTCCTCCTGATCGACGGTCTCGGCGAACACCGCTGCGCCCGAGGCCGGAACACCGCCAGCATCAGCGACGACACCGGTCAACGTCGCCGCAGGATCGAGCGCGAGATCGACGGTCTCGGTCGCCGAGGCGACCGTCACGGGTGCGAATCCCTCGACGTAGCCGTCGGCGGAGGCGAAGACGAGGTAGTCGCCGGGGTCAAGTCCATCGAGCACGTAGCTGCCGTCGGCGGCGCTGGTGGCGACTTCGATGCCGCTCTGCTCGTCGGCGTCCAGTCCGTCCGGCACCGCCGCCGGGACGATGCGAACCGACGCGCCCTCGAGCACGCCGCCGCCGACTGCGCTGACGGTTCCGGTGACCGAACCGAGGCTGGCGATTTCGACGTCGAGCACGTTGTCGCCGGCGCCGACCTCGACCACGCGATCGGTGGTGCTGATGCGCGGATGCTCGAAGGTGACGTCGTGTTCGGCGGTCTTGAGGCCGGTGAGCTGATATGCCCCGTCGTCGTCGGACAGAACCCGTCGTTCGAAGCCGGACGCCAGCGGGGTCGAGACGATGACGTCTGCCGACGGGACACCATCGATGGAGACGACACCAGAGATCGTGTTGCCGACGCTCACGTCGAGGTCGGCGGTCTCGGACGCCCCGTCCACGACGGTCAACGTCGTCGCCGGGTCGGGGATCATCCCGTCGACCCAGACGTCGAGCGGCGTGTCCGTCGGGACGTCCCAGATGTTGTATCGACCATCGAGCCAGCCGAATCCGGCGGCGAAGTCCTGGATTCCGTCGTCATCGAGTTCGGAGCGCGCGAGGACCGGTGCGAGGGGCATCGGGTCACCGTCCAGCGTGACCACGCCGCTGATCGGCGCTCCTTCGGCCGTGCCCAGCGCCAGGTTTCGGAGCAGGCCCTCGCCGAAGGCACGGGTGAACGGCCCGTCGTAGTCGGCGGCCCGGGCCTCGGCGATGATGTCGTGGACGCCCATGAGGTAGTCGTGTTGGCTGGTGGTCCGCAGCCGCTGGGCCGCAGCGTGTGCCTGGGGGCGGAAGTCACGGCACGGGTTCCCGACCCTCTTGCCACCTGACGTCACCAACATTTCACAGCGCATCGGGTAGCTGGGGATGAACTCGAAGCCGTACTCGTCCGGCGTGTAGTACTCGAGGTCCTGGCCCTCCACCTCCAGTGCGTCCAGATAGATGTCCGACACCGCGCGGGTGGCATCCGATCCCTCGCCGAAGAGCCGCTCGAACTCCTTGATGGCGGGATTCAGCCGCAGCCCCGCGTAGTTGTACGGCGCGTAGGTCTGGTGACCCAACACGTAGTCGTTCACGATCTCGACGCCGTCGTCGACCGGGGCGTCGACCGCGCGGATCCGGAAGTCGATGCGGCCACTGATCCCGGCGGGCAACACGTCCTCTGCGGCGCCGAGGTTCGGGATCGGCAGCTCGAACCCACCCTGGGACCAGGTGGCGCCACCGTCGGTCGAGATCTCGACACCGTTGTTGTAGATCTCCACGAACGGGCGCGGGATGTCGATGCGCGCCCGGTTCTGGTACAGGAAGTAGCCGGGCGTTCCAGCTGTCCCCCGCAGGCTCCGGAGGGAGCTGGGCGTATTGTCCACGAACTCGAACACCGAGCACGCCTCACCGGACGTTCCGCCGTCCTCGCCCGTGATGTAGCACGGGTTGACCCGCCCGGCCGAGGTCTCGGGTTCTGCGCTTCCGGTGCCGTCGACGACTCGCAGGCCGTCGGTGACCGTGG
>JAPKDO010000261.1 GCA_028822535.1 Acidimicrobiales bacterium | reverse complement strand
ACCGTCTCGATCACGACCGTGCCGGCGACCAGATGACCGACGCGACCACCGATCACCGTCACGACCGGCAACAGCGGGCGACGAAGTGCATGGCGTCGAAGGACGGTGAACTCGGCCACACCCTTGGCCCGGGCCGTCCGAATGTGATCCGAACGCAACTCGTCCACGACACCGGATCTCGTGAGGCGACTCACCGCAGCGAGTTGTTGGGTGGCCAGCACGATCGCCGGAAGCGCGAGATGGTGCGCCACGTCGGCCACCGCGGACCAGCCTGTGTAGTCGGCACGCGCGGTCGTCATGCCCTGGACGGGGAACCACCCGAGTCGGAGCGCAAATCCAAGGATCGCGAGCTGCCCCAACCAGAACACCGGTGCTGCGTACAAACCGAGCGTCAACCCGTTCAGGACATGATCGGGCACCGAGCCTCGACGCGACGCCCCGAGGATCCCGATCACGACCCCGAGGATCGTCGACAGTACGAGCGCCGTCGCCGTCAACAGCAGCGTGGCGGGAATCCGTTCCCAGCTCGCCTCGGCCGCGGGACGACCCTGCACGTACGAGACACCGAGATCACCACGGATCACGTTGCCGGTGTACGACGCCAACTGGGTCGGAAGCGGCTCGTCCAGCCCGAACTTGTCTCGCATGAAGTCGTAGTAGGCCTCGTCGCCGCTGTCGCCGGCGAGCGCGAGCACCGGATCCCCAGGCGCGAGATGGATGAGCAGGAAGCCCAGCAGGAGGATGCCGGCGCACGTGGGAAGCACCTGGAACAGGCGCCGGCCCACGTAGCGCCGGATCATCGAGTGCGAGCGATCAACGCGAGCAGGACGCGGTCTCGGCGAAGTGGCCGGACTCGCTGAAGCCTTCGCAGTCTGCAGTGAAGGCTCGAGTCGACTCCGTCTCCACGATCCACAGGTACGGCAGGTCCTCGGCGAGTTGCTCCTGGATCTGGCGATACACGTCGGAACGGGCCTCGGTGTCGACGGTGGTCAGCGCCTCGTCGAAGAGCCGATCGACATCGGCGTTGGAATAGGCCGAGGAGTTCGAGAACGGGATCGGCTGGATGTTCGAGGAGATGTACATCCGTCGGACCCCGATCTCAGGGTCGGGACCGTTGCAGAAGGAGATGATGTTCGTGTCGAAGTCCCGGTCCGTGAACACCGTCTCGACGAACACCGGGGTCTCCAACGGACGCAGCGTCACGTCGGCACCCACCTCGGACAGCTGGGCCCTGAGCAACTCGCCGTACTGCTGGAAAGTCGGGAACGCCAGGAAGTCGAACGCCAGCGGCGTGCCGTCGTCGACGCCTTCGACGCCGCTCGCCGTGCGTGTCCCGTCGCCTTCCTGGACCCAACCTGCTTCGTCAAGCAGCGCGGCGGCCGCATCGACGTCGAACTCCGGGAGATCGATGCCGTCGGCGTGACCGAACGGGATGTTGCTCGAGATCGGTGCTTCGGCGACGCGGCCCTGGCCGAACAGCACACGCTCGAGGAACGCGTCGCGATCGAGCGCCGTGCCGATCGCTCGGCGGGTGCGGACGTCCTGGAAGATCGGTCGATCGAGGTTGAAGCTGACCGTCATGATGCAGTTCGAGCCGCCCGGATTCACGCTGGTCTCGAGGAACGAGTAGGCGTCGTCCCCGCGGAGTCGTTCGAGGTCGGGGCCCGGCACGCCGAAGATGAAGTCGACCTCGCCGGCCTCGAGTGATGCCAACGCGTTGGCGTCGTCGGGTATGATCCGCAGCACGACCTCGTCCAACACGGGCAGGTCGGTCTTGAAGTAGTTCTCGTTCCGCTCGAGACGGATCTCACTGTCCGGGGTGTAGGAGACGAACTTGTACGGACCCGTACCGATGGGTTCCAGATTGGCTGGGTTCTCCTGCGGATCGGAACCCTCGTAGATGTGCTTCGGGATGATCGGCGCCTCGGTGACGTTGAGCTGCTGCAGCAGCGGCGCGTACGGCTCGCTGAAGCGGAACTCGACGGTCATGTCGTCGGGGGTCTCGATGGACTCGAGCGCACCGCCGACCGACGCAGACGTCCGCGAGTGGAACTGCAGCAGGACTTCGTCGAAGCTGAACTTCACGTCCGCCGAGGTGAACGGGGTGCCGTCGTGCCACTCGATGCCATCTGCGAGTGTGAAGCGGTAGAGCGCACCCTCCTCCTCGATCTCCCACGACGAGGCGAGTTCCGGAACGGGTTCGCCGTTCTCGTCGAGTTCGACCAGACCGTTGAACATGAGCTCCGACGCGGAGTGTGTGGCGCCGCTGGTGGTGACCGCGGGGTTCAGTGCGCCGGGATCGCTCGAGATCGCAGCGACGAGCGTTCCACCCGTCTCGGGTTCCGGTGCTTCGGTGGTGGTGGTGGATTCCCCGCTGTCGGTGGGAGCCGCGTCGTCATCATCGCTCGAGCAGGCGCCCGCGAACACTGCGAACGCCAGCAAGAGAATTCCCAATCGCCGGCCACTGAACGTCTGCACGTTTCCCCCAAGTCTGTCGGGATTTCCCGATCTCGATCGGACGTTACACATGCGCGCTCTTGCACGTAAGTGTGACCTACACCTAGTGACACCCACGGAGATCGCCGTGCCTCGGGTGCGTAGCGTGACACCCATGACCTCCACGTCCAGCGCCTCGGACACCGCAGACGCCCGACCATTGCGGACGGCATTCGTCGGCAAGGGCGGCGCCGGCAAGTCGGCAATCGTCGGCACGTTCGCGCGACTCCTGGCTCGAGCCGACGACGAACCGGTCCTCGTCCTCGACTCCGACCCGATGCCCGGTCTGGCGTTCACGCTGGGACTCGAGATCGACGACGCCGGCATCGACGACGCCGCGGTGGTCGAGCGGGCAGAGGGCGAGGAGGGACCTCGATTCCGTCTCCGGCCCGGACTGAGCGCCGAGGACGCGGTCGAGGCGTACGCCACCGTCGCCCCCGACGGTGTGCGATTCCTCCAGATCGGCAACCTGCGTGGCGGCGTCGGCAGCATCATGCGCTCCCAGCACGCCTTCCACCAGATCAAGTCAGAGTTGCCTCGGAATCGCTGGCACGTGATCGGGGATCTCCCCGGCGGCACGCGGCAACCGTTCCTCGGATGGGCGGGATTCGCCGACTCGGTCGTGGTGGTCATCGAGGCGTCGGCCAAGGGACTGCTCTCGGGTCGTCGGTTCGCGAAACTCGCTGGTTCTGTTGTCGAACCCGATCGCCTCTTCGCCGTCGTGAGCAAGGCGAGGTCATCCGACGACGCCCAACAGGTCGAATCCCGGACCGGCCTCCGGGTCATCGAGTCGATCCCGTGGGACGACGCGTTCGCCGACGCGGAACGAGAGGGTCTCGCACCGCTCGACGCCGTGCCCGACGCTCCCGCGATCCAACAGATACAGTCGCTCGTGCACGCACTCCAGGGGGTACTGACATGAAGGTCGCTGTCGTCGGCAAGGGTGGAGCAGGCAAGACCACGACCTCCTCGGTGGTGGCGCGAGTACTCGCGCGCGGTGGCGCGTCCGTCGTCGCGCTCGACGGCGACACCAATCCCAACCTCGGCCTGTCGCTCGGCGTCGGCTTCGACGAGACCGAACGTCTCGTCGGCATGCGCCAAGCGCTCGACGCCGACGAGGGCGACGGTGACGACCACGCGGCCGACTGGGACGACCTGCTCGACCGGTTCGCCAGTACCGGACCCGACGGCGTGCAGTTCGCCGTCGTGAGCCAGATCGACAATCCGGACCCTGGCTGTCCTTGATGCGGCCTCTCACCTGAGCAGTTGCTCGGGCACGTTCCTTGCGAGGGCACGACGATCGTCGCTGACCTCGAAGCCGGTATCGGCACGCTCACGCGGCTGACCGAAGCCACCATCGACGTCGCACTCGTCGTCGTCGAGGCGACACCGAAGTCGATCGAGGTCGGCCAGCGCGCCGTCGAGGTCGCCGGCGCGAAACAGGTGGGGCGGGTGATCGTCGTCGCCAACCGCGTCCGATCCGCTGCGGATCGTACGGTCATCGACGAGGCCTTCCCCGGGTGCGAGATCATGGAGGTCCCCGACGACGCTGCCATCGTCCGGGCCGACCGAGACGGCGTCGCGCCGCTCGACAGCGCTGCGACTTCTCCCGCAGTCGTCGCCCTCACGGCTGTCGCCAGCCGGATCGCGACCATCTGACCCGAACTCAGTTCTGGTCGTCGAGGGCACGCGCCTTTGCGGGCACTTGGATCGCGTAGCGGTCGCGTCCCCGTCGGAGCCGGAGCCCGTCCCAGCTGCCGAACTCATTCTCCGGCGTCCAGACGTTGGTCCACACTCCATCACCCCAGCGTTGCCGGAGCGCGGCCACGTGAGACCCGCCGGCAAACCGTTCGGCCGACTCGCCGTCCCGCCACACGGCCAGCAGGTAGGTCTCCCCCGTACGGCCGACGCCCACCGTTGCACGGTCCGGAGCATCTGAGCGGGCGGGGCTGCGGAGCTGCCGGAGGTCGCGGAGCGCGCTGGCGGTCTGCCACCACGACGATCGGACACGGATCACCACCGACCGCGACCCGCCGACCTCCTCTCTTCGCCGGCGAGCGGCGGGCGTGGCATCGAACGTTGCTGCACCGTCCGGCCCGGTGGCGCTGCGCAGGCGCGGGAGAAAGGTCAACGCCTCGTCGAGAAGCTGACGTCTCGGATCTTGCGCGTCGGTGGTCGGACCGTCATCGCCTGCTCCCTCGGGTGCGAGCGCCACGCCGTCCCAGTCGCCGGATTCGACCATTCGTGGCCTCCACCGCATGAGCCAGAACGAGTCGAGCCATTTCGAGAAGAGCCACATGATGTCGTCGTGCGCACCGGACCGCATGAACTCGAGCATGGGGTGGCGGCTCCGCCACACCGTGATCGTCCAGAACTCGCGCGGTCCGGCGATCACGCTCGCCCACCGCACGACGTCGGGATCTCGGATGAGTTGCCGGCGGATGCGCAACGTTGCCAGCCACATGTGCCCGAACCGGGCGGGCGTGCGCAGCCGCGACCGCGTCGTGACGACAAGCAGCGGCGCCTCGCCGGACACGCCGTCTCGTCAGACCGTGACCGTCGGCCCGACGACGTCGATCACGCGGTCCAGTTCTTCGCGCACCGCGGTGGCCGCGCCGGCCGGCACGCTCGTGCTCGACTTGGCCGCCGCCGCCACATCGTCGTCGAGGGGGACGACGCCCGCGAGGTCGACGCCGTACTCCGCGCAGAGTTCGGCGAAGAACTCGCGATCGCCGTCGACGGCCTTGTTGCCCACGCCATACACCCGCGGGATGCCGAGCTCCTCGGCCAGCACCAGCGTCCGAGACGCCGTGAGTACGGCCTTGCGGCTCGGCTCCATGATCACCAACAAGACGTCGGCGTACGCGAGCGTGCCCCCCGATCGACTCAGATGCTCGAGCCCCGCTTCCATGTCGACGATCGTGATGTCGGCTCGCTGGTCGAGTGACTCCGACAGGAGGCTGCGTACCGTCGCATGCCCGCCGCACGTACAGCCGCCGGCAGCGTGTTCGACCTTGAGCGCCGACAACAGCGTGACTCCGGCGGGCGTGACGCAGGCGAACTGGTCGAACACGTCGTCCACGGTCAGGTCGCCGCGGGAACC
>JAPKDO010000260.1 GCA_028822535.1 Acidimicrobiales bacterium | reverse complement strand
GCGGCGAAGCTGCTCAACACCTACGGCGACCTCGACGGCATCTTCGCGGCGCTCGACGACCAGACCCCGAAGCTGCGCGAGAACCTCGGCGCCAACGAGGAGATCGTGCGAGAGAACGCCATCGTCATGGAGTTGATCCGCGACGTCGATCTCTCCGAGGAGCTCCCCGGCGGCATGGCCGATCTGGCCATGGGCGAGATCGACGCCGACGAACTCAAGCGTCTGTTCGAGTTCCTCGAGTTCCATTCGCTCTTCGAGCGGCTGACCGACGCACTCGGTGCCGACCTCGGGGCGATGCAGCCGTCCGAGGTGCTCGAGGCCGAGGTCGTGGACGGTTCGGTCGTCGCCGATGCGGTGGCTGCGCTCGACGCGCTCGACGACGAGGGCTCGCTCGGTGTCGCCGGCTCCTTCGGTGTCGACGACGACCTCGAAGGGCTGGCCGTCGTCATCGACGATTCCGTGGCCGAGGTCCTGTGGATCCCCGCCGAACTACTGGGTGACGAGACGGTCCGGACGGCGTTGACGCGAGTGCTGCGAACCCGCACCGTGGCCGCGCACGACGCGAAAGTCCTGCTCAAGGCGCTCTGGGAGGCCGATCTCGACATCGACGGCCTCCGTCTCGACACGATCCTCGCCGCGTACCTGCTCGACCCGGCCGAGACGAACTATCGGCTGACCGACCTGTTGCAGCGCTACGCCCGACTGGAGCTGCCCGAGGATTCCGGGGCTCCGGAGGGGCAGCTCGATCTCGGGGGTGATGAAGCGGTGCCCCAGGCGCTCCTCGCCGCCCGCGCCGCGTTGGCGACCCACGTGCTCGCCCCGAAGCTGCTCGACGCGCTCGATGCGCAGGGCCTGCGCGGCCTCAACGACGACATCGAAGTACCGCTCGCCCGCGTCCTGGCGAAGATGGAGGTCGTCGGGGTCGGGGTCGACGTCGAGGTGCTCACGAAGCTGCGCGACCGCCTCACCACCGAGGCTGACGAACTCCGCCAGGCGATCACCGACGACGCCGGGCATCCCTTCAACGTCAACTCGACGAAACAGATGCGCGAGGTCTTGTTCGACGAGCTCGGCCTCACGCCGCAGAAGAAGACGAAGACCGGCTACTCGACGGACGCACAGACGCTCGAGAAGATGCGGGGCGAGCACCCGATCATCGAACACATCCTCAGCTACCGCGAGGTCGAGAAGCTGCGGTCGACCTACGGCGAGTCACTGCTGCACGACGTCGCCGACGACGGGCGCATCCATGCCTCGTTCAACCAGACCGTGGCTCGCACCGGACGGCTCAGCTCCGAGAACCCGAACCTGCACAACATCCCGGTCCGGTCGGAGATGGGCAAGGAGTTTCGCGAGGCGTTCGTGCCCGGCGATGGCTACACGCTCCTGGTCGCGGACTACAACCAGATCGAACTGCGCTGCATCGCCCACCTCGCCGAGGACCCAGGCCTGATCGACGCGTTCGAGTCGGGCACCGACATCCACACCGAGACCGCTGCGCGGGTGTTCGGCGTCGGACTCGACGACGTCGCGTCCGACCAGCGGGCGAAGGCGAAGATGGTGTCCTACGGCCTCGCGTACGGCATGGAGGCCTACGGACTCGGGCAACGGCTCAACATCCCGACGAAGGAAGCGGCGGTCATCCTCGACGCCTACTTCGTCGCGTTTCCCAACGTGAAGGCGTACATGGACCGCGTGGTCGAGGAGGCCAGGGAGAAGGGCTACACCGAGACGCTCTTCGGGCGCCGTCGGCAGATCCCCGAGCTGTCGTCGTCGAACGTACGGATCCGCCAGGCGGGGGAGCGCCAAGCGATGAACGCCGGCATCCAGGGCCTCGCCGCCGACATCTTCAAGGTCGCGTTGGTGCAACTCGACCGGGCGCTCGACGAGCAGGGCTTGGCGACGCGGGTCATCCTCCAGGTCCACGACGAGATCATCTGCGAGGTCCCCGCCGACGAGGTCGACGTCGTCGGGGCGCTGGTCGACAAGACGATGCACGACGCATGCGATCTCCGGGTCCCACTCGACGTGAATCTCGCCTTCGGCGATTCGTGGGCGTCCGCCAAGTGACGGGTACCTGGTTCCGCCCGTTGGCGGACCACATGGGGGAGACCTACCTCCGGTATTCGTTCACCAAGGGGACCGACCAAGAAGCCGACTTCCTGGTGGACTTGCTCGACCTCGGCCCCGCCTCCCGGGTGCTCGACGCCGGTTGTGGCCCCGGTCGCCACGTCCGGGCGCTGCACGCACGGGGCGTCCCGACGGTCGGCATGGACCTGGCCGAGAGCTTCTGTCGCCTCGTTCGTCACGGCGACCCGGGTTGCCCTGCGGCGGCGGCCGACATCCGTTCGCTCCCCGCCGGGCCGTCCTTCGACGCCGTGATCTCCCTCTGCCAGGGCGGGTTCGGACTGCTCGGCGGTCCGGGCGCCCCGCTCGACGCCGACGTCGAGGCGGTCGCCCAACTGGCCTCGGCGTTGAAACCGGGCGGGCGTCTCGTCCTCAGCGCCTTCTCGTCCTACTTCCAGGTGAAGTACCAGGTCGGGTCGGAGGGGGCGGGCGAGTTCGACGTCGATGCCGGCGTCATGCATGAGAAAACGCAGGTCAAAGACGATGCCGGCGTCGATCTCGACGCCGACCTGTGGACCACTGGGTTCACCCCGCGAGAGCTGCGCTTCGTCGCCCGTCTCGCCGGCCTCGAGCCCGAACAGGTCTGGTCGGTCGACCCTGGCGACTATGCCCGCCGCACCCCCGACCTCGACCACGCCGAGTTCCTCCTCGTCGCCCGAAAGCCCGCGCTCCCCTGACCGTCCCCGGGAGAATCCCCACGAGAACTCCCCGGCAACCGAGGCGTTTTGCGGGGAATTTTCGACGGTGGGTTGGCTGGGCCGGGCAGAAACCCGCGTGTACACTGGCCGATCGGTCTCTTCGCGCCTGCGAACGCGACCGCAACAGAAGTTCTGACCGGACCATCCGAGCAACCGATTCGAGTACCCCTTGACCGACACGACGTCCACCGCAACCCTCGTCCCCGAAGGCCTCACGCAGAGCCCTTCGGAAATGGGCACCTTCAACGACGAGGGGGTGTACACGCCTCGGCAGATCACCTCGAACGACGTCGGCAGCTTCGCCGACTACATCGACGGCACGATGGTCACCGTCGAGGAGGGCCAGCTCGTCGAGGGCAAGGTCGTCCGCATCGACAAGGACGAGGTCCTGCTCGACATCGGGTTCAAGTCCGAAGGCGTCGTCCCCAGCCGTGAGCTGAGCATCCGCAACGACGTCGACCCGTCCGAGGTCGTCTCGTTGGGTGACGCGATCGAAGCCCTCGTCCTCACCAAGGAGGACAAGGAAGGTCGTCTGATCCTGTCCAAGAAGCGGGCGCAGTACGAGCGTGCCTGGGGCAAGATCGAAGAGATCAAGGAAGCCGAAGGCGTCGTCACCGGCAAGGTCATCGAGGTCGTCAAGGGCGGTCTCATCATCGACATCGGTCTGCGCGGCTTCCTGCCTGCCAGCCTCGTCGAACTCCGCCGGGTCCGCGACCTCGACCCCTACGTCGGTCGCGAGCTCGAAGCCAAGATCATCGAGCTCGACAAGAACCGCAACAACGTGGTCCTGTCCCGCCGTGCCTGGCTCGAGGAGACCCAGCGCGAACAGCGCGAGGACTTCCTCCAGAACCTCAAGCCCGGCGAGGTCCGCCGTGGCGTCGTCTCCAGCGTCGTCAACTTCGGCGCCTTCGTCGACCTCGGTGGCATGGACGGACTCGTCCACGTCTCCGAGCTGTCCTGGAAGCACGTCGACCATCCCGGCTCCGTCGTCACCGTCGGTGACGAGATCGAGGTGCAGGTCCTCGAGGTCGACAACGACCGTGAGCGCATCTCGCTGAGCCTCAAGGCCACGCAGCAGGATCCCTGGCAGGAGTTCGCCAACGCCCACCGCGTCGGCGAGTTGGTCTACGGCCGGGTCACCAAGCTCGTTCCCTTCGGCGCATTCGTCCAGGTGGGCGAGGGCATCGAGGGGCTCGTCCACATCTCGGAGATGTCGGCCCACCACGTCGATCTGCCCGAGCAGGTCGTCACCCCGGGCGAAGAGCTCTGGGTCAAGATCATCGATCTCGACCTCCAGCGCCGTCGTATCAGCCTGTCGATCAAGCAGGCCGCCGAGGGCGGCGTCGTGGCCGCCGAATACCAGGACGCGTTCGGCGAGCAGATGTACGACGACGAGGGCAACTACATCGGCGAGGTCGCCGAGGAGGAGCCCGAAGCCGGTACCGAGGCCGACGCCGTCGCCGAGGGTGGCGAGGTCGCAGCGCTGCCGGCCGAAGATGCACCGGCCGAAGATGCACCGGCTGACGATGCACCGTCCGAAGATGCACCGGCCGAGGCCCCCGCTCCGGAGGCCGCAGCCGAGGAGCCTCCGACCGAGGCATAGCGAGTAGCGGTCGATCCCGACCGATGAAGAACTGACAGCACCCGCCGCACAAGCGGCGGGTGCTGCCGTTTTGGGCAGCCGCCGATGGGTCGTCGAGCCCATTCCTGTGGCGTCATCGGAGAAAACCGGGAAGACTTCGACACCCAACGACGATGTATTCAGTACTATCCCGCCGGATCATTCGAGAATGAAGGGCGGACTCGATGAGTTCTCGACGTTGGGTCATCTTGGCCGTAGCAGTTCTGTTGGGCGTCATCGCCGGCGGACTCGTCTACAACTACGTGCAAGGCGTCGAAGACGACGTCAACGAAGAGGCGCGCCGGGTGGAGGTGTACAAGGTCGTCTCGGCCATCCCGAAGGGGACGTTCGCCGAGGACGCATTCGCCAACGAGTGGATCGTCAAGGCCGAGATCGCCGCCGAGTTCCGTCCCGGCACCGCGATCACCGATCCGACCGACATCGCCGGCCAGGTGGCGATCTCCGACCTGCCCGTCAACCAGGTCGTCGTCACCGACCAGTTCGCCAGCCAGGCGTCGCAACTGGCGACGTTCTCGGAGTTGTTGCAACAGAACCAGGTGGCCATCACGATCTCGGTCGACCAGGTCCGCGGGGTCGCTGGTCTCCTCGTCCCGGGTGACTTCGTCAACGTGCTGTTGACCGACGGCGCCGGCCAACTCGGCGGCGAGGACGGTGTCGACGCCGACGGCGCGCCGGTCGCCGATGCCGGCGGGACGATCGCACCGGATGCGCGTTACCTGTACCAGAAGGTCCAGATCCTGGCGATCGGCCAGCAGCGTGAGTTGCAGCCCGGCGAGACCGTGACCACGAACCCCGATGGATCGCCGGTCGTGCAGAGCACCGGCCTGTTGACGCTCGCCGTGCCGGTCGACGCCGCTCAGTGGATCGCCTCGGCGTCCACGGGCCAGTTGTACCTGACCCTCGTCTCCAAGGACTACACCCCCGTGCCAGTCAGCCCGATCGCCCCCTCGCCCAGTCTTCCGGCCGAGAACCCCGACCAGCTCACCCCCTACGGGCCCGAGGGTCAGTCGACGCCGTGACGGATCGCCCAATCATCGTCGTCGACCCGGACACGATCGCTCGTAAGGCGCTGGTCTCGAACCTCGACGAAGCGATCGAGATCGACTCGGTCCACGAGCTCGAAACGCACCTGTCCGGCCCC
>JAPKDO010000259.1 GCA_028822535.1 Acidimicrobiales bacterium | reverse complement strand
CCGCGAACTGGGCCACGGCGGTTTCGCCGACGTCTACCTGTTCCATCAGCGTCTGCCTTCGCGCGACGTGGCCATCAAGGTCCTGCGTCAGACCACCAGCTCCGAGGCCGACCGAGCACAGTTCGAGAACGAGGCCAACCGGATGGCCATGCTCTCGGCCCACCCCGGGATCCTCACGATCTATGCCGTCGGCGTGTCGCCCGACGACCGTCCGTACCTCACGATGGAGTACTGCCCCCACGCCCACTTCGGCCAGATGGCCCGTGACCAGCCGCTCACGGTCGCCCGTGCACTCGAGGTGGGCGTCAAGATCGCGGCGGCGGTCGAGATCGCCCACCGGTCGTCGATCCTGCACCGCGACGTGAAGCCGGCGAACATCCTGCTGACAACGTATGGCGAACCGGCGCTCACCGATTTCGGCATCGCCGGCGGCGCCGAGGGCGACGGCTTGAGCGACAGCGAAGGGGTGTCGATCCCCTTCGCAGCGCCCGAGGTGCTCAACGGGTCGACCAGCGGCGACGAACTCTCCGACGTGTACTCGTTGGGGGCCACGATCTACGCGCTACTCGCCGGTCGTTCCCCCTTCAGCACCGATCGGCCACTCCGCGAGGTCGAACTGCTCGAACGGGTGCTGCACGAGACGCCGCCCCTCACGGGCCGGGCCGACGTCCCCGACACGCTCGAACACGTTCTCCGCACCGCCATCGCCCGCGATCCCGGAAGCCGGTACGACAGCGCGGCAGCGTTCGGCCGCGCCCTGCAGGCCGCCGAGGCCGAACTCGGGCTCGCGCAGACCCCGCTGCGCATCGACGACGTCACGTCCATCCCCGCGCCGGTACGCACCGACGACGACGACAGCACGCGGTTCAAGTCGGTTCAGCGAGTCGATCCGGACGCCGCGCCGGCCGGCGGCACGGCGCGCATCACCCGGATTCCCGACTCGCGTCCCGATGCCCCGCCACCGAGCCGACCCCGTGGCGCCGATCCCGTGCCGGTGCGTCGATCGAGCGCGCCGAACCCCGATGCCGAGATGTCGTCACACACCGTGCGACGTTCGGCGGGCGAGTCCGAGCCATCGAATGAGGACGTCGAGGACGACGAGACCACCGACGAGCCGGAGGAGGCCAACGGCTCCGGCCGTCGACGCCTGGTGTTGTCGATCGCGGGCGGCCTCTTCGTCGTGGTGGTCGTCGCCTTCGTCGTGGTCGGCGCAGGTGGGGGCGACCAGGGCAGCTCCGGACCTTCGACCACGGTGGGCGACACTGCACCGTTGGTGGTGTCGGCGTCGCCGCCACGCCCTGTGGACGTGACCGTCGAGGCGGACGACTCGGGGGGCCAGGTCATCGCCTGGACGGCCCGCGAGTCGAGCGATGAGGACTCGTGGCAGATCTTCTTCACCAGCGGCCCGAGCGATCTGGAAGGCGAGACCGAGCTGGTGAGCGACACCGAGCTGCGCATCGACACCGACGCCGAGGTGTGCGTGACCGTGGAGACCATCCGCGACGGACGGGTCTCGGACGCGAGCACGGAAGTGTGCAGCCGATGAGCGAGATCCGCGTCGAATACTGCGGCGAATGGTCGACCGTGCCCGAGGGTGGACGGTTCACGATCGGACGCACCGCTGACCTGTCGGTCGACGACAACCCCTATCTCCATCGGACGTTCCTCGAGCTTCGCTCGGAGGGCGACGTGTGGCTCGTGGCCAACGTCGGCGCACAGTTGACGGCCACACTCAGCGACGAGCACAACCACTTCGTCGCGCACCTCTCGCCCGGCGGTGTCCTCCCGCTGGCGTTCGACCGGACGCTGGTCCGTTTCGGGGCCGGCCCCACCACCTACGAGATCCAACTCGAGCTCGTCGACCCACCCTTCGATTCCGTCGACGGCGACGCGACGACCGAGACCGGCCTGAGCGCTCCCACCCGTCAACCGTTCACGCTCACCCGCGACCAACGCCTGGTGGTGCTCGCCCTGGCCGAACACGCCCTGGCCCGGACCGGGTCCGGGCCCAGTTCTCTTCCCACGAGCGCCGAGGCCGGCCGCCGGGTCGGATGGTCCGAACGGAAGTTCAACAAGAAGCTCGACCAGACGTGCCAGAAGCTGGCCAAGGCGGGGGTCCGGGGGCTCCACGGCGAGCCGGGCGACATCGCCGCCAATCGGCGCGCCCGCCTGGTCGAGTACTGCATCGCCGCCCGGATGATCACCGCCGCCGACGTCGCCGATCTCGACCTCGCAGCCGACGATCCCGGTGGCGACGACCTCGGCGACGACGACTGACGTGCGGACATTCTCGTTCCTGCGTGGGATCAACGTCGGGAACCGTCGCCCGAAGAAGGACGACCTGATCGCCGCGGTGACCGGACCGCAGCTCGATGACGTGTCGACATATCAGGCGAGCGGCAACCTGGCCTTCGAGACCGACGCCGACCCCGCCGACCTCGAGACGGTCCTGGAACGACGACTCGAAGCGGCACTGGGCTACGAGGTGACGTGTTTCGTCCGAACGCTCGACGAACTCGTCGAGGTGGCGGATGCGCTCCCCGCCCTCGGCCCCGACGAGAAGCACCAGATCATCTTCTACCGGTCCGACCCCGGTGACGATGCGCGCACAGCGCTGGCGGCCACGGCCGGACCGAACGACACGCTGCGCCCACGCCGGCGCGAGACGATCTGGACCCACACAGGCGGGATGCTGGACTCACCGCTGCAGGTGATGTCGCCGCCGACGGGTTGGCCGGTCACGACGGTGCGCACCGCCGGAACCGTCGAGCGCCTCGTCGCGAAGTTCGTCGACTAGCGGCGCCGACCCGGGGTCGCCGCCTCGTACGCAGCGAGGAGACGTCGGCCGGGTCGCGGGAACAGCAGGCCCATCACGACGTTCGCTGACGATCCGTCGCGGAAGCCGAACCGGAGGCGTCCTCGCTCGGTTCCCGATCCGACGGCCTCGATCGCGACGACCTCGTCGAGCGGGATCGACGCGACGATCGCCTTGTCCTTCGAGCGGCGGTCGGTCCGGACGACGACGATGCGATGCTTGGTCAACAACAACTCGTGCTGCGCCGAGGCACGCAGTGCATCGGCGAGTTCGGCTGCGCTCGAACCATCGTCGGGAGACCCGTCGTCCTTGGCCGGCGTGACGAGTTCGTACACGAGCGGGGTCTCCCCGCGCTCGAGTTGATCCTTGATCGCTCTTGGCACCGGATTGCCGACGCGTTCGGCCATGGCTCCTCCTGCGGACGACGCTAGATGCCAGAGTTCCCCCTGGATGCCCCACACGATCTACATTCGGCGATCTGACACACCGTCAGATTCACGACCCGGAGCGCCATGCAACTCGCACCCACCGCAGACGAAGCCGCATTCCGGGCCGAGTTGCGCGCCTGGCTCGCCGAGACGCTGCCAGGGCTGGCGCCCAAGCCCGACGACCGCGAGGACTGGACGGCGAAGTCCGACTACGAACGGATGTGGCAACGCACCCTGTTCGACGCCGGGTACGCCGGGGTGTCGTGGCCGAAGGAGTACGGCGGTCGTGGGTCGACGCCGGCCGAGGAACTGATCTTCCTCGAGGAGACCGAGGCTGCGGGCGCCCCGTACGTCGGCTGCAACTTCGTGGGCACCCTGCACGCCGGCCCGACGATCGGCGCCGAGGGCTCCGACGAACAGAAGAAGCAATACCTCCCGGGCATCCTGCGTGGCGACGACATCTGGTGCCAGGGGTTCTCCGAACCCGAGGCCGGTTCCGACCTCGCCTCGCTCCGCACCACCGCCTACCGCGACGGCGACGAGTACGTCGTGAACGGCCAGAAGATGTGGACCTCGAACGCGCAGGTCGCCCGCTACTGCGAACTCCTCGTCCGCACCGATCCCGACGTCAAGAAGCACGCCGGCATCACGTGGCTGGTCATGCCCATGGACGCCGAGGGGATCGAGGTGCGACCGCTCAAGTCGCTCACCGGTGGCCCCGAGTTCAGCGAGATGTTCCTGCACGACGTGCGCATCCCGGTCGAGAACCGGGTCGGCGACGAGAACGACGGCTGGCGCGTCGCCATGGTCACGTTCGGGTTCGAGCGCGGCACCGCCTTCGTGTCCGAACTGCTCGGCACGATGGCCCTCGTCGCCGACCTCGTCGAACTCGCCAAGCGGTCCGGACACTGGGACGACGCCGGCATCCGGCACGGTCTGGCCCGCGTGTCGGCCGAACTCGACGCGCAGTGGGCCTACACGAAGCGCAACGTCAGCCGGGCCGCACGCGACGGCAACACGGGCGTCGGCGGATCGATCTTCAAGCTCGGCTACCACGAGACCCGGCACCGTCTCGGCGACATCGCCATGCGGGTGCTCGGCCGCCAGGGTCTGGCCATGGGGACCCGCGTGAGCGACGAGGACCACGTCGAGGAACGCCTCTACGCCTTGTCGCTGTCGATCGCCGCCGGGACCGCCCAGATCCAACGCAACATCGTCGGCGAGCGTCTGCTCGGCCTGCCCCGGGAGCGCTGATGGACTTCCTCCTCTCCGACGATCAGACCGCGCTGCAGTCCGAACTGCGCCGGTTCCTGACGGACCGCGTCGACCACGATCTGCGAACTGCCGCTGCCGAGTTGCCAGGCGCCATCGATCGCGTGCTGTGGTCCGAGCTGGCGTCGTTGGGCGTCTTCGGCATCCACGCCGCGGAGGACGACGGTGGCGTCGGCCTCGGCCTCGCCGAAGCGACGGTCGTGTTCGAGGAGTTGGGGCGGGTCGCCGTGCCCGGTCCCACGATCTCGACGTGCCTGGCCGCGACGCTCGGCGTCGAGGGGGCGGCGGACGGAACGGCAGTCGTCGGACTCATCCGTGCCGACACCCTGCTCGTCGAGCATCTCGACGGACTCGACACACTCCTCGTCCACCACGACGGTCTCGTCGAGACGGTCGCCAAGCCCGACGGGACGCTGCTCCCCCGACCACTCGACCCCCTCACGCCCGTGTCACAGGTCGAGGCCATCCCCGCCGGCGACGAGATCTCCAAGGCCGGCGAGCGCGTCATCCAGCAGGGCCGCCTCCTGGCTGCGGCGTTCCAGGTCGGCCTCGGCCAGGCCGCCGTCGACCTCGGCACCGAGTACGCCGGTCAGCGCCAGCAGTTCAACAAGGTGATCGGCAGCTTCCAGGCCGTCAAGCACCTGCTGGCCGACGCGGTCGTGGGAATCGACATCGCTCGCGCCGGCGTACATGCCGCCGCCGTCGCCCTCGACGAGGCTGCCGCCTCGGACGGCGCCAACGATTCCGGTGGCCGGTCGATGAGCGTCGATGCCGCCCGCCTCGTCGCGTCCGAAGCCGCACAACGAGCCTGCGAGGCATGCATCCAGGTCCACGGCGGCATCGGCTTCACCTGGGAACTCGACGCCCACCTCTTCCTCAAGCGCTCCCTCGCGCTCGACGCCACCTTCGGCACCGTCCACTCGTCCCACGACGCCGTGGCCGCCACCCTCTGACCCACCCCACCCCACCCCACCCCTGACCCACCCACCATCGTTCTTGTCACAGGCTCGGCCGCCACAGCGACCGTGGGTGTGACAAGAACCGGCGGGAACACCACCGCACAGGAGATGACTCCCATGGGAATGCTCGACGACC
>JAPKDO010000258.1 GCA_028822535.1 Acidimicrobiales bacterium | reverse complement strand
GCTCCTCTTCGATCTGACGAGCTGCTCAATCGAGGACTTCCGCCCGCTCGTGAGCCATCTTGCTGCCCGGCTCGGACGACCACGTCCCTTCGCCGCCGGCCCGTGGGACGAGGAAGCTGCGTGGTTCGGCCACGAGCCCCCATCGTCCGCCGTCCCACCTGTCGGCGTCTACCGGACCGAGTCCTACAGCGTGGTGGCCTCGAACCGGTCCCGTGCCGTGCTTCGCGCCGGCCACCGCAAGCATCGACCAGCGCACGCAGACATGTTGCATGTCGATGTCTCGATCGACGGCAGACGCGTTGCCTTCGACCCAGGCACGTACCGGTACACGGCCCGTTCCCCGTGGGACAACGCATTGACCGCGGAGGATGTCCACAACGTCCCTCGCATCGCCGGGCACCCCCAGGGGGCTCGGGCGGGCAGATTCCTGTGGTTGGACTGGTCCGATGCATCGGTGGAGCCCACCGTGGAGAACGACACGCTCAGCGCGCGTCTGATCCTCGGCACTGGCATCGAGATACGACGTACGGTCCGGTTGATCGGCGACGCCGTGGTGGTGACGGACCGCGCGTCGACCGAGGGGATGACCGTTCGCTGGAACCTCCCTCATGAAGCCGACGTATCCACGTCAGGCGTACGAGCCTCTGGATTTTCGGCTCACTTCTCTGGAGGGTCAGCGCGTGCGCTGGGCCGGGACGAAGAGGACCCCAGCTCGGGCTGGCACTCCCCCACATACGCTGCCCTCGAGCCGGCCGCAGCCGTAGAGATCACCGTTTCCGCCCGGCAACTCCAAACGATCTTCGTCCCGAGCGACGTCGACATCGAGCATGCAGTGCGTCAGACCCTCGAGTTTGCTCACGACGATTTTCAGCCATGATGGTCCCGGACAACCAGCCCAGCTAGCGTCCCCGGATCGGGCGACTGAAGAACTCTGGGTCTGACCACGAAGGACGTGCCGTCGACAATGCAACCGATGGACTCCGAGTTCGATGACGAGCTCGATCTCCGCCACTACATCGAAGTGCTGTGGCGGCGGAAGCTCGTCATCATCCTCGCCACTGTGCTGGTTGCCGGCGTGGCCGTTGGACTGAGCGTCACGCAGGAAGATCAGTACCAGGCCGCGTCGAGGCTTCTGCTGCAGGGCAACGAAGCCGAGCAACGCCTCGGTGCCGTCGCTGACCCCCAGAGCTCCAGTTCCAACCGCATCGAGACCGAGATCGGGGTCATCGAGTCCGACCTCGTACAGGATGCGGTGGCCGAGGTGCTCGGGTTCACGCCGGGCGTGAGCGTGCGGGCTGACGGCGACACCGACATCGTCCGTATCTCGTCGACGTCGACGGACCCCGAACAGGCCGCAGACGTTGCCAACACCTATGCCGAGACCTACGTGCAGTGGCGGCGCGATCGCACGATCGACGACCTGTTGGCCGCGCAGCAGACCGTGCAGAGCGAGATCGACAGCCTTCGGGCCGCGGTCTCCGACCTCGAGCAACCCATCGCAGCCCTCGAAGCCCAACTCTTCGAGGTGGGCTCGGAGTCGGAACGGAACGACATCCTCGGCCAGATCGACGCCACCGAGGAGGAGATCGCCACCGAACGCGACGCCCTCAACAGCCAGATCGCCCTGTACCAGAGCCAGCTGAGCTCGCTCCAGGTGTCGCAGCGCATCACCCAGACCGGCGGCGTGCAGATCGTGAGCACGGCATCGGTGCCGACGACGCCGTTCGCCCCGACGCCGTTGCGCAACGGCATCCTCGGCGTGGTTGTCGGCCTCATGCTCGGCGTCGGAGTCGCGTTCCTGTTCGAGACGCTCGACGATCGGGTTCGGTCGAAGGAACAGCTCGAGCGGGTGACCGGATGGCCCACCGTCGGCCTGATCCCGATCATTCCGGGCGCCAAGCGAGGCGAGCACGACCTCGTCACGGTCGAACACCCCACATCGCCGACGGCCGAGGCGTACCGCACGCTGCGGACCGCCGTGCAGTTCCTGCGGCTCGAACAACCCCTCGACGTCATCCAGGTCACCAGCGCCAACTCGGGTGACGGCAAGACCACGACGGCCGCCAACCTCGCGGTCACGCTCGCCCGCGCCGGCAAGCGCGTCGTGTTGATCGACGCCGACCTCCGGCGCCCCCGGCTCCACGAGGAGTTCGGCATCCCCAACACCAGCGGCTTCACGTCGGCGCTCCTCGGCAACGCCACCCCCCAAGAGGCATTCCACCGCGTCGGCGACCACGGGCTCGTGGTGATGCCGGCAGGCCCGCCGCCACCCAACCCGTCCGAGCTGCTGGCGCTCCCCCAGACGCGTGAACTCTTGATGCGTATTCGCGACCTGTGCGACGTCGTCATCCTCGACTCTCCCCCGGTCCTCCCTGTGACCGACCCGCTGGTCCTGTCCGGCCATGCCGACGGGGTCCTCCTCGTCACCGACGCAGCGACAGCGAAGGGTCGCGAACTCAGTCGAGCCCGCGAACTGCTCCAGCAGGTGGACGCCAACGTCATCGGCATCACCGTCAACCGGGTGGCCGACGACGCCAAGTACGGCTATGGGTACGGCTACGGCTACGGCTACGGCGACACGCCCGACGACTGAGACGACGATCGGGTCGTGGCCGATCGCTCTCGGTCAGCGTCGGACGTCGTCCATCGAGACCACATCGCACGCCACATGGGTGATGAGCGGGTGCGGGCCGGGGACGCCGGACTCGTTCTCGGCCTGGAGGATCTCGTGCATCTTCTCGCCCTCGCGCAGGCCGGTGAACACGACCTCGATGTCGCCGCCCTCGGCGTCGACCATGCGCTGGGCGACGTCGGCGATCTTGACGGGCTCGCCCATGTCGAGGATGAGGATCTCGCCGTCGTTGCCGATGGCCCCGGCCTGGATGACGAGTTGGACGGCCTCGCCGACGGTCATGAAGTAGCGGGTGACCTCGCGATGGGTGACCGTGACCGGACCACCCTGGGCGATCTGTTCGCGGAACGCGGTGAGCACGCTCCCCCGGCTGCCCAAGACGTTCCCGAAGCGCACGCTCATGAACGTGCCGCGGGTCCTCGCGGCCATGGCAGCCGTGCGCTGTTCGGCCTCACGCTTGGTGAACCCGAGGACGTTGGCGGGGTCGGCCGCCTTGTCGGTCGAGATGTTGACGAAGCGTTCGACGCCGATGCGCGCCGCCTCGTCGAGGAGGTTCTGGGTGCCCACGACGTTGGTCTTGCGCCCCTCGTCGGGGTGCATCTCGAGCAGCGGCACGTGCTTGAGCGCCGCCGCGTGGAACACCACCTGGGGCGTCCACTCGTCGAACACCTCGCACATGCGTTCGCGATCGCGGATGTCGGCGACGACGAGGGCGCGTGACTCGAGCTGACCGCGGCCGTCGATCGACAGCTGGACGGCGTGGAGCAGGCTCTCGTCGCGGTCGAGCATCACGAGTTCGGCCGGGTCGAAGCGCTTGATCTGACGGCAGAGCTCGCTGCCGATCGACCCTCCGGCGCCGGTGACGAGCACCCGCTTGCCCTGCAGGTAGGTGGCGATCGACTCGATGTCCGTGTCGATGCTCCCCCGGCCGAGCAGGTCTTCTTCGGTGACGGGGCGCAGGTCCTTCAGGCCGATCTTCTCGCCGAGCAGGTCGTCGACGGCCGGGAGCACGAGGACCGACAGGCCGCACTCGCGGGCGGTGTCGGCGGCCAGGCGGAGCAGTTCGGGGCCGGCGCTGGGGACGGCGACGACGAGGGCCTCGGCCCCGTGGCGCTCGGCCACCCGGCACAGCGCCGAGAGCGGCCCCTCGACCTTGGCCGACGAGATGCGTAACTGCGCCTTGTTGGGATTGTCGTCGACCAGGGCGACCGGGTAGTAGCGGCTGTCGGGGTTGCGCAGCATGGCGGTGATGATCTGCGTGCCACCCTCGCCGGCGCCGTAGACCACGACCTTCTGCGACTTCTCTGCGTCGGGCCGGCGGCGCCGCTCGAGCTCCAGACGCCACAGGTAGCGCAACGCGCTCATGAGGACGAGGGCGCCGACGCCGTAGGCGATGCTGACACTGACCGGCACCAGACGGTCGAGCACGTAGCGGTTGAGCATGGCGGCGATGACGGTGCCGACGCCCACCGCACGGGCCAGGCCGGCGAGTTCGTCGAAGCTGCCGAAGCGTGCGGCCCCCATGTAGAGACCCTCGAGCATGCCGAGGGCGATCTGCAGGGCGATCGCCATCACGATGAATGCCGCCGTCGCTCCCCACATCGGGCCCGACAGGTCGAATTCGAAGCGCAGGGCGGACGCGATGAGCACCGACAGCACGACAAGGACGGAGTCAGCGATCGCCGACAGGAAGAACCGCCGAGGGATCGCCCAGTCGATGAGCCAGAACCGGAATGACGGCCGCGCTTCCCCAGCAGGTTGGTTCATGTGATCTGTGTTCCCTCGCCCATTGTCACCGAGCGCCCGTTACCGGAAACCTACCTGTCGGGCCCTGCGCGCACCTGAGTCGAACGGACCTTCTAGGTTTGTGCGCTCGTGTCCGCCCAGACCCCCACAGCCCATGACTCGGCCGACCCCGGCGAGGTCGGCGGGGAGCGGCGCCGGTCTCGAAGCGACGCTCGCCGGGCGCGGCGACGACGCGCTCAGCGGATCGTCCATGCGATCGCCGTCATCTCCGCGATCGTGGGCTCGCTCGCAGACGGAGCACCCACCGGCATCGTCGCCGTCGACGCCGGCTACCGGGCGCTGCTGGCGGCGCTGATCGTCGTCATCGCCGCACGAGCGGAGCGGTGGACGTTGTTCGTGCTGGCGGGCGTGGCCGGGGCCATCGGCAGCAACGACCCGGTCCCGCTCTCACTGTCCGCCCTCGCGCTCGCCCTCTCGTTCGCCGGGCTCCGCCGCAGACGACGCCGGAAGGAACTCGGGGCCATCGTCGGCGCCGTCGGAGCACAAGCCTTGCTCCGTCTCCCGACCGACCTGCCGGCGGCCACGCCGACGATCGCCGTGGCCGTCGTCGTTCTCGTCCTGATGGTGTCGGCGCTTCGCCACGACCGCAGGCCCACGCGCTACCTGTATCCCGCTGCGGCGACGCTGCTCGTCGTCGGCGTCGCGTCCGTGGCGTTCGTGGTCGGGATGATGACCATCGACTCGCACGCGGAAGAAGCCGTTGCCGCGTCTCGGGCAGGGCTCGATGCCGCGGCATCGGGCGACGACGCCGCGAGCGTCGCCGCGTTCACCATCGCGGATCGGGCGTTCGCCGCGGCAGGTCGCACCGCCGATGCGTGGTGGATGACGCCCGCCCGGGTCGTTCCCGTGCTGGCGCCGCACGTCGAGGCCGTGCGCGAGGTGTCGGCGCAGGGACGCTCGTTGGCCGAACTCGGCACCGACCAGGCGGCCGTGCTCGACATCCGGGGCCTGTCGAACGACGACGGCGGCCTCGACCTCGAGGCGATCGCAGACCTCGCGCCCCGAGCCGTCGCCGTGGCCGACGCCCTGGACGAGGCCGGACGAGTACTCGACGAGACCGACTCGCCATGGCTCGTGGGCCAGGTCACCGACCGCATCGATTCGTTCGCCGTCGAGATCGCCGACGTCGCCCCGACGGCTCGCCTCGCGGCGGACGCGCTGACGGTCGCGCCAGCGC
>JAPKDO010000257.1 GCA_028822535.1 Acidimicrobiales bacterium | reverse complement strand
GTCTGCGTTGATGACGTCGACGAGTCGTTCCCGCTCGTCGATCGACAGCGGCATGTCCTCGGCTGCGAGGACCTTGGTCATCTCCCCGACAGCGAGCTTCTTGAGTTCCTCGTCGTCCATGTCGGGCTCGCCGACGCGGTTGCCGAGGGTGAGGAGGAGCGCGTCCTGGACCTTCGCCTTGAGGGTCGAGAACGTCTCCGACTCGAGCAGCGCCGCCGTCATCTTGACGTCGGCGACGTGCTGTTCCTCGGAGTCGGGCGTCTCGAGCAGGGAGAGGTCGAGCGGTGCCGACGCCTGCTTCACCCGTTCGCCCAGTTTCACCGATTCAGCCCTTTCGCTTGAACAGGCGTCGACCGCCCGAGGAAGGAGCGTCGGCCGCGTTCGCCGACGAGTCGAACCGGTCGGCGAGCCGCTCGAAGGACTTCACGATCGCGTCGTTCGATCGCGACTGCATGATCGGCACGCCACCGTTGGTCGCCTTCACGACGTCGATCGACGACGGCACGCGCACGTCGATGGGCGCGCCGACCGTCTTCTCGATCTCGTCGAGGTCGACGCCGACCTTCGCATCGGAGCGATTCAACAAGAAATGGCGTCTCGGCGCCGTGAGGCCGACGACGTCGAGTGCTTCGAGCGCTTTCGCCAGCCCTTGGATCGACGGCACGTCCGTCGCGCACACCATGACGACGTCGGTACACATGTCGAGGGCCGACAACACACGCTCCGACAGGCCGGGGTCGGTGTCGACGATCACGTATGGGAACGACTGGTGGAGCACGCTCACGACGCCGGCGACGTGCGCCGCAGTCACGTCGTCCGCTTCCGCAGGCGTCAGCGGGGCGCAGAGGGTGTAGAGCCCGCTGTTGTGCGGGGTCAACGCCAGCTTCAGGTTCGCGCTGTCCACGGGCCAGCGGCGAGCGATGCCACCGATCGTGTTCTTGGGCGAGAGCCGCAGCACACCGGCGACATCGCCGAACTGGAGGTCGAGATCGAGGAGCACGACCTCCCTCGGGTGGCGAGCGGCGAGCTCGACGGCGAGGTTCACCCCCACCGTGGTCTTCCCCGATCCCCCCTTCGGCGAGAGGATCGTGATGATCCGGTTCGGCGCGGTCCCGCCCTGTGGCTCGGACCCCTCGCGGGTCGTCTCCTCGGTCGGAGCCGTCAACGTGTCGACTCCCATCTAGCCGTAGATGCGTTCGGTGGTCTGGATCGCCGTGCCGGATTCACCGGCGTCGACGGGTTCGATGGCGAGCCAGAGGTCGCCGTAACTCGAGGCGAACACGACCCGCTCAGCCGACGCTGCGTCGACCGCGAGCGTGACGAAGAGCGATCCGGCGGGCGTCGGCGCACGATCCTCGGCCGTTGCGGTCCGGGTCGGGTCAGCCACGGGCGTGCCCTGCACGTTGGTCACCAGGACCTTGTGGAGCAGGAATCCCGAGGTGTCCTTGCCGGCGACGGACGCGTCGTCGGACTGGAGCCCCGTGAAGCTGGCGATGACACCGACGTGGTCACCGGGCCGGACGGTGCCGCCGACCGTGCGGACGGCGTCCAGCGGAACGGTGATCTCGAGGAGGCCCTCGGGAACGCTCACGCTGCCGCCGCCACGACCCACACGGGCCTGGATGGCGTTGAACTCCTCGG
Source organism: Acidimicrobiales bacterium (assembly GCA_028822535.1). Classification (GTDB taxonomy): domain Bacteria; phylum Actinomycetota; class Acidimicrobiia; order Acidimicrobiales; family Salinilacustritrichaceae; genus Salinilacustrithrix. The sequence continues at coordinate 3,989 of JAPKDO010000257.1, read as the reverse complement.
CGGAGACCAGGCGGCCCTGGGTGAGCTGTTCGCCCTGGACGAGGTCGACCGAGACGACCATGCCGTCGGCGTCGGAGATGCCTGCCAGGGCGCCGGCGGCCTGGACCTTCGTGGGCACGGACTCGATGCGGACGAACTGCTGCAACTCGGTGGCCGACGTGCCGGCGGGGACATCGGCGTCGAGCACCAGGACGTCGACGAGCTCTTCTCCGGCCAGTGCCCGGTCCTCGGCCTTGCCGACATAGGTCACCAGTGCCACGGTGCCGATGACGACCAGCGCCACGGCGGCGATGAGGCTCACACGCTTCTTCTTCACCAGATTCCCCTTTGGGATCGATCGGGATCGCTAGTACTGCATCGGCAGACGAACGAGAACCTGAAGAAGGAATTCCGGGATGCCCGGTATGGCCCGAATCCGGGCTATTCGATGAGTCGTACCGGATCGCCGATGATCTCGGCCGGCCGGTGGGTCAGCGATAGGGGTCGTCGTCCTCGGGCGCTTCCCACCAGTCGAGCGGAGTCTCCACGTCACCCTCGACCGGGTGGATGCAGTCGACCGGGCACGGTTCGATGCACTTGTTGCAACCCGAGCAGAGCTCCGGGATGATGATCACGTCCATCCCGTGGTTGAAGATCGCACCGAACTGCGGCGGACAGTGCCGGATGCACGTGTCGCAGTTGATGCAGATCGACATGTCGATGTACAGCGGCGGGTTCTTCCACTTCGGGTTCCGCTCGCGGTTCTCCATCCGATCGACGCGCGTCCCTGCCACGTCCCGGACCGTATCAGCGGTGCATCCCGTCCTGCCGCGCTCGGCCGGCCGCGCTGACCTGCTTGACCGCAGAGTCAATAGACGGGTTCACTTCCCTCTGTGTCGACCGCCACCCCCGATCCCACGCTGGACTCCGATCGCCAGCTCACGGCGCAGGGGCGCGAACGCAAGCAGCAGTTGATCGACTGCGCCGCCGCGCTGTTCGCGGAGCGCGGCTACTCCGAGACGAGGATCAAGGACATCGTCGACGCAGCCGGCGTGGCCAAGGGGCTGTTCTACTGGTACTTCGAGAACAAGGAAGCGCTGTTCTCCGAGGTCGCGGCCGACATCCGCCTGCGGCTCCGAAAGCGTCAGGGGGCCGCCATCGATCCGGCTGCGCCACCGCTGCAACAGATCCGTCAAGGGGCAGAGGCGTCGGTCTGGTTCATGGCCGAGCACGCCCACTTCTTCTCGCTCCTCGAGGTCGAGAACGACAAGGTGTCCGACCAGTCCCGGCGCAAGGGCACGAACCAGCACATCTCCGACGTCCGGACCATGATCGAGGCGGGACAGGCCGACGGGTCGATCGTGGCCGAGAACCCCACGCTCCTGGCGCTGGGCGTCGTCGGGTCGGTCGGCTACTACAGCCACTATCACCGCACGGGTCGCCTCGGCATCGAGGTCGACGAATTGGCGCGCTACGTCGGCGCCAGCGTGGTCCGCACGCTCGCGGCCGACGCGACGGCTGCGTCGCCGAGCCCAGCGACCTGATCGGACCGAGACAACCGGATCGAGCGCCGCGCCATCATTGCGTCGGCGCGTCCTCGTGCCGGCTCGACCGGACGAAGACGGCGAATGCGAGTCCGACGAACGCGGCTGCCGCGCCGACGAGGTACGCCTCGCGGAACGCTGCCTCCTCCCCCACGGCAGTCTCACGAGCGGCCTGCGTGGCCTGCATCACCTGGATGCCGACGACGACTCCGAACTGGGTCATCATCTGCTGCATCGCGCCGACGACGCCGAGGTCGGAGTCGTCCACCGTGTTGGCGATCGAAGCGACGAGCGCGGGCGCTGACATCCCGAGACCCATCCCGGAGAGCGCGAGCGATCCGACGACGACGAGATCCGACGAGCCGGCACCGAGACTCGCGAGGCCGAACATCGACACGAGGACCGCGGTCGCACCCCCGATGGCGGCGAAACGCTCCCCTGTCTTGACGGCGAGGTACCCGAAGACCGGACCCGAGATCGCGAACGCGATCGGTCGAGCGACCAGCAACGACCCGGTCTTGGTCTCGCCATAGCCGAAGACGCCCTCAAGGAGGAGTGGCGTGATCACGAAGCCGCCCATGTAGGCGAAGTTCGTGAAGACCTGGGTCAGGATCGGGATCGAGAAGTTCCGTCGTCGGAGGTAGGTGAGCGGCAGCAACGGATCCGACGTCGTCGCCTCGATCCGCAGGAACACCGCCGCCATGATCGGCGAGACCACGAATCCGGCGACGACGACCGGTGACGACCACCCCAACACCGGTCCGCGGTTCACCGCGAACAGGAAGGACGTGGCCGCGATGGCCAAGGTCGCCGCGCCGGCGACGTCGAATCGCACCGTCTCGATGCGGTCGGTCTCGGGCAGCACGGCCAGCGCGAGGAGGAGGCCGGCGATCGTGAGGGGAACCTGGCCGGCGAAGATCCATCGCCAACCGAACGCCTCGACGATCGGACCCCCTGCGACGACACCGATCACGGGTCCGCCGGCGGCCACCATCGACCAGTACCCCATGGCCTGGGCGCGTCGGTTCCGCGGGAAGAGCCGGTTGATCAGCGCCAGCGACGTCGGCCCGACCGCGGCGCCGGTCGCAGCGCCGAGCACCCGGAAGGCGAGGAGACTGCCGGCGTTCGGGGCGACTGCAGTGAGCCCGGCGAAGATGATCACGAAGACCATCGACCATGCGTAGACCCGGCGCTGGCCACGCAGGTCGCCGAGCTTGCCCGCACTCGGCCCGAAGACGGCGAACGCGAGGATCGGGCCGGTCACGAGCCACGTCAGTGTCGACTCGTTGCTCCCGAGATCGTCGGCGATCCGTGGGATCGACACCGACAAGATGGTGATGGTGAAGCCGACGCTGAAGAGGCCGAACAGGACCGTGCACAGAACCAGCCACGGATACTTCGGCGACTGCCGGAGCCGACCCTGGAGACGTTCGCGGAACAGCACCGGCCATGCGAACACCGCGACCTCGTCGGCGCCCGGAGCTTCGATGCTCAGTTCGTCGAGGTGATCGCGGGCGCCGGACACGACGGCACGCTATTGCTCCACCAGGGGCGCACCCCAGACGGGTATCGCCCGTGACGCGACCACGGGCTGACCCGGATGGGACGGCCGCCTCTTCGCAGTGGCTGGGGATCACCGCGTCCGGCAGACCGTCCCATCGAGATCAGCCCGTTCGCTGTAGATGTTACCCCTGTGTCGTCCGATCCCGACGCAGATGACTGCCGTCATGCACCTTTTGCGCAGAGCGCGGCGAATTCTCCCGCCAGTTCTTCCACCGTCCAACGTTCCTCCCGCTCGACGGTGCTGGCGAAACGCCAACCGTCCATCAGTCGGATGGTCCCGCCCTGAACGAACACCGTGCGGCCGTTGGCCTCGGTGTCGGCGGCGGACAAATAGGCCACGACCGGCGACACGTTCGCGGGGTCCCAGATGTCGAAACCGGCGCCGTCCCCGGGCGCCGCGACCATCTCGGACAAGCCCGGCGTGGCCTCGGTGAGCCGAGTGCGCGCGGCGGGCACGACGCAGTTCGACCGCACCCCGTAGCGCGACAGTTCCTGCGCACAGATCGAGGAGAACGCGGCGACACCTGCCTTGGCCGAGCCGTAGTTGGTCTGCCCTGGGTTGCCGAGCAGTCCGGACGTGGAGGACGTGTTCACGATGCTGCCGCGTCGGGGCGTGCCCGCCTTCGACTGGTCGCGCCAGTAGTTGGCCGCCCATCGGGTCGGGACGAAGTGCCCCTTGAGGTGCACGGTCGTCACCTCGTCCCACTCGTCTTCGCTCATGTTCACGAGCGCACGATCGCGCAGGATGCCGGCGTTGTTGATCAGGACGTCGAGGCCCCCGAAGTGGTCCACCGCCGTCTGCACGAGGCGACGGCCGCCGTCCCAGTCGGTGACGTCGTCGTGGTTCGCCACGGCGTCGCCCCCCGCCGCGCGGAGCTCCTCGACGCCGCGGCCGACGTCGTC
>JAPKDO010000256.1 GCA_028822535.1 Acidimicrobiales bacterium | reverse complement strand
AGATCGGCCGCGAGCTCGGCAGATGGCACCACCCACGGCGGCACGGTGACGATCGAACCCGAGTCGACCGACTCGGCACGGATCAGCGCGCCGCCGACCAGAACCGGGTCGACGTCGTCGGGCGGGCCGCCGTCGACCCAGGCGACCGTCCCGTCGCTCAGCACGACGTCGCCGTCGGCCGGGGGATCCGTTTGATCCGAAGCCGTGCCGTCGATACGAGCGGCCTTGCGCCCCCACCACCAGATCGGGGTGCCGGTGCGGGCGTCGTAGTTGTTGTTCCACACGAGGAAGTGGAGACGGTCGAGCCACAGTTCGAAGTCGGGCGACAGCTCCCACGGCTGCACGACGTAGGTCATCGGCCGCCGGAACTCGACCGGATCGATCTGCAGGTCAATCGCCAGCGGTGACCGCGAACTCCACGCTTCGTGCAGGGCCTCGACCGTCGACCGGGGCTCGGCGACCACGCCGGCGTCGATGGTGACCACCGGGGCGTCGGACCAGTGGGCCGGGACGGCGCCACCTGCCGTGACGACGCCGCGGCCGAGCATGGGGGGTCCGGGAGCGCTCACCTCGTCGAGACTACGGCCGGGGTGTGACAGGTCGGCCGACCGGAGGTCGACTCAGCCGACCATGTGGCCGTAGTCGGCGTTGCGCTCGATGAACTCGGCCACGAACCAGCAGGCGGGAACGACGGTGCGGTCGTCGGCGCGCAGGTCGTCCAGGGCGCCGCGTACCAACACGTCGCCCAAACCCCTGCCCCGCATCGACGGGTCGATCACGGTGTGCGGGAGCACGACTCGCTGGCCGTCGTCGCGGTAGTCGGCATAGCCCACGACCTCGTCGCCATCGGCCACGAGTTCATAGCGGGATCGGTCCTCTGCTTTGCGGACGGTTGTCTCCATGCACTGTTCCTACCCGGCGGAGGCTCCCGCCTTGCATGCCGTCCTGATCAGGCGAGGGAGTTCCAACGTTGCTCGCCGGCCATCCAGGTCTCGAGCACGTCGATCCCGGCCAGATCGCGCGGGTCGACGTCGCGCGGGTCCTCGGCGAGGACCACGAAGTCGGCGAGCTTGCCTGCCTCGAGGGTGCCGATCTCGTGGTCGCTGTGGCACTGCCACGCGGCATCGGCGGTCATCGACCGGATCGCCGCCTCGACCGACACGCACTCGTCCGCATTGAGCACCGAGCCGGGCTCGCGCCACAGCTCGCGGGTCACGGCGTTGTGGATGCAGCGCAGCGGTTCCATGGGCGTGACCATCTCGTCGGAGTGGATCGTCCAGCGGATCCCCGCCGCGGAGCACGATGCCGTCCGGTCGAGCTTCGCCGCCTTCTCGGGACCGAAGATCTCGTCGCGGAACGCCTTGCCCCAGAAGTGCACATGGCCGATCAGGAACGACGGCGACAGACCCAGCCTGGCGATCCTTTCGATCTGTTCGTCGTGGAGGATCGAGCAGTGCTCGATGCGGTGACGTGGGTCCGGACGCCCCGCCTCCTCGGCAGCGGCCACCGCGGCCTCGTGCGCGTCGAGCGCGATGTCGATGGCTCGGTCGCCGTTGGCGTGGATGATCACCTGCCAGCCTTGTGACGCTCGGTGCCGCGCCTTCTCCAGCAACTCGTCCGGCTCGAGATACGGAAGACCACGATCATCCCGGCCGAGATAGGGCTCGCGCTGCGAGCCGGTACGTCCCTGGTTCGACCCGTCGGAGACGATCTTCCAACCGGTGGCCCGCACGAACTCGTCGCCCTCGCCCGGCTCGGTGCCCCGCTCGTCGAACCCGTCGCCGCGCTGGTCGTAGCAGGAGTAGCGCACGCGGGTCGGAAGGCCGGCCGCGGCGAGCGCCTCGAACAGATCGATGTCGCCGGCGCCGAGCAGGAACCCCGTGCCCTGGTCGCAGATGGTGGTGACGCCGTTGCGGGCGGCGCGGTCGGCGACGTTGCGTGCCTCGGCCAGGATGTCGAGGTCGGCCAACGCGGGGTTCTTGGCCATGACGCTGAGGATCGCTCCCTGGCCCATGAGCACGCCGTTCGGGGATCCGTCGGCGTAGCGGCCGTAGGGCGAGCCGTCGATGTCGGGAGTGTCGCGATCGATCCCGGCGACGGCGAGCGCTGCCGAGTTCACGTAGGCAAAGTGTCCGGACGCGTTCATGACGACCACGGGAACGGTGTCGGAGACCGTGTCGAGCATCTCGGTCGTGAGTTCGTCGGGACCGGCCTGGAGCGACGGGTCGAACTGTCGGCCACGGATCCACGATCCAGCTGGCGTGTCCGGAGCGACGGCCCGCAGATGGGCGATCGCTTCGTCGACGGTGTCGAAGGAGAAGGGCCCCACGTCGACGAACGTGTCGAGGAGCGCCGTCGGCAACAGGTGGGCGTGGGGTTCGATGAACCCGGGCAGGATCGTCGAGCCGGTCCGGTCGATCACCTCGGCGTCGTCGCCCGCGGCTTCTCGCACCTCGGCCTCGGTGCCGACCGCCAGGATGCGTCCGTCGCGGATCGCCAGCGCCTCGGCCTCGCTGAACGCATCGTCGACCGGCAGGACGGCGGCGCCCACGAACACCGTCGTCCCCGTCGGCACACGCGCTGGACGCTGCCCGGCCGGTCCCGGTTCCGGCGTCGAGAGGAGCGCAGCGAGACCCGAGTACAGCGGTCCGCCACACCCGCAGTCGGGGCCGGTGGTGCGGACGTGCGGTGGTGCGTCGGGGAGTGCCATCGGTCGGAGCGTAGGCAGCGCGCCCGGAGCGCACCTGTGGCCCCACCTCCGGAGAGGTGGGGCCGTGTCGCTGCGGTCGGGGATCGACGGGCCGGTCAGCTGACCCGCTCGAGCAGCGGGTGGTGGTCGCCGAGTGTCTCGTCGATCGGCGACGTGTTGTGTGTGAGGTAGCTGAACATCGCCCGCCACACGACGGTCATCCCGGCGACCATGAAGCCCGTGACCCAGATGCCGAGGGTCTCGTCGCGGATCGCCACGTCCCACTGGGTGAACAGGGAGTAGTCGAGCAGCCACATCGTCGCGATGCCGCCGGCGAAGGTCAGGAGGCTCCTCATGCGTTCGAGGCCCGACATCTGGTCGACGACGAAGTCGACCGTCTTGACGAGCGCCAGGGCCATGAGGGCCACGAGTGCGAAGTCATACATGACGTATCTCCTCTTGCTGGTGGACTGGGACTGCGGCGACGCCGATCGCATCACCTGCACCCGTTCAGACCGGCCCGTCGTGCGCCAGGTGACATGACGAATTGTTCCGGTCTGGCGTCGGAACGTGACGAACTGTTCAGTGGGCGGTCTACATCCGGGCGATACGCGGTGTCGGCCGACCGGGGCCGAACCGCTGGATGCGCTGGCCCGACAGGTGGATCAGGCGCTCCACCCGCCCTCGTTGGCCGGCCCAACGCTCGACCAGCGCCAGCATCTCCTCGTCGCTCCCACGGGCACGTCCGGTGAAGTACGAACAGACCGTGTGGCTGATCCAGTAGTCGCCGACGATGATCGCGTCGGGGTCGCCCAGCGCCGTGCGAGCCACGCCGTTGACGGTCCACGGACCGAGGCCGGGGACGGCACGCATCCGTCCGTAGGCCTCCGGGAGCGGGAGGTCGACGACCTCCGACAGGCGCCGAGCGTTGCGGGCGACGGCGACCAGGGTCCGGGCCCGGCTCCGCTCGACGCCGTGCTGGTGGAACCACCAGGTCGGGGTGTCGGCGAGTCGTTCGGGGTCCGGTGCGAGCAACAGGTCGAGCGGACCGGGCGCCGGATCGCCGAGTTCCTCACACAGTGCGCGCCACGACTTGCCGGCCTCGATCGCCAGGACCCGCTGGCCGAGCACGCGAGCGAACAGTTCGCCGACCACACAACCGTGCGCTCCGTGGCGTAGGCCCAGGTTCCGACGGTTGAGGTCGTCGAGTCGCTCGTGGTCGAAGCGGACGGTGCGCGGATCGTCGTGGCGCCCGGCGAGTGCGGGCCCCCGCCCGGCCATCCAGCCGGACCCTGCGCCCCAACAATCGAGCTCCAGGGAGTCGTCGACGACCCGCGCTCGGACCGACACGGGCCCCTCGGGCGTCCGGACCGCGAAGCTCACGGAGTCCGGCCGGCTGCGACGGGTCGGATCGATCGCGGCGCCCGAGCCAGGCAACGAATGGCGCACCGTGTACGGACCGTCGAGGTCCACGGTCGTCCGGAGTTCGGGGGAATCGGCCACGCGCGATCGACGGTAGCGGCGACCAGGCGTTAGAACTGGAGGCATGGCCGACGAACAGACCGCATCTGCATCCGCCGAAGTCGACGCTCCCGTCGAGGAGGTGTTCGCTTTCTTGTGCCGTCCTGCGAACCACGCCGAGATCAGCGGCGACGACTCGGTGAAGGGTGAGCGGCACGGCCCCGAACAGTTGTCGGCCGAGGGGGACAAGTTCGGCATGAAGATGAAGATGTTCGGCCTGCCCTATCGCATCACCAACACGGTGGTGGAGTTCGACGCCGGCAAGAAGATCGCCTGGTGTCACCCGGGCAAGCACCGCTGGCGGTGGGAGGTCGAAGCGCTGCCGAAGGGCGGCACGTTGGTCACCGAGACGTTCGACATGTCGACGTCGCCGCTCCGGCCGGCGCTGAAGCTGATGGGCTACCCCAAGGGGCACCAGTCCAACGTCGAGAAGAGCGTCGCCAACGTGGCCGCGCACTTCGCCTGATCGACCGGACGTTCAGTTCCCCACTTCGTCGTACTGGCGAACCAGCGTCTTCGGAGCGATCTTGCGGAACGAGTCCTCGACGATCCCCCTGACCTCGTTCCAGTCGGCGTTCTCGAGTCGATAGGCGACCCAGCCGAGGTGACCGACGTAGGGCGGTCGGTAGAAGTGGTCGGGGTCCTCTTCGATCATGGCCTCCTGCACCCCGGCCGGTGCCGGCGCCCAGATCGCCAATCGTTCGTCGTCGTGATGGTTGTCGTGGAGTGACACGAGCGTCTTCTTGCCGCGCACGAAGAAGGTCGGCGCACCATGACTCGGGCGCTCGCTGACCTCGGGGAAGTCCGCGCAGATGACACGGAGGCGTTCCAGCGCGTCGTCGGCATCGACCATCCCCCGAGTCTGCCCGATGCGCTCGGTACCGTTTCGGGGGGAATGACCACCGATGTGATCGCCCGCCGGCGCGCCCGACTCGCCGTGATCGTCGCCGTCGCGTGCGGCGCGGTGGCCGCCGGTGTCACCGGCGTCGGGCTCCTGCTCCCCGCCGGGTCGGGAACCCCGGTCATCCGCATCGTGGGAGCGGTCGTCGCCGTTGCCGCCGGCGGCGTGTTGTTGCGGCTCGAAGGTCCCGCCCGCGGCTCGGTCACCGTCGTCGTGGTCGCCGTCACCGCCGCGGCGGTCTGCCTGACCACCCTCCCGGTCTCACCGGTCTCCCTCGATCTCGGAGGCACCGGTCCACAGTCACTCGATCCCGTTCCGGACGGAGGGGGCGGCGTCGGCGGCGACGTCACGCTCGACGGCGGCGGTGGTCCCGGGGCGGGAGCCGGCGGATCGCTCGGACTCCCGCCCGGGGGAGACGTCGTGGTCTCCGGGAACGAGGTGATCCTCACGTTGCCGGACGGGCTCCGCGTCACGCTCGGCGACGCGACCGTCGACGGCATCGGCGGCGCCCACCCCGAGGAGGGGGCGCACCGGATGTTGGTGGCGAGGGGG
>JAPKDO010000255.1 GCA_028822535.1 Acidimicrobiales bacterium | reverse complement strand
GGGGTCACGATCGGCTGGGCATTTCTGCAGCACTTGCCGACCTTCGCGAAGGGCCCTGAAGATGCCAACAGCAGACTTCAGCTTTCTGGCTCATCAGGGCACGCAAGCGGGACCGGTTCTGCTTGGTTTCGGTCAAGATCAGCGGGCCGCAGACCCCGGCGTGAGGCTTGGCGCGACCGTCTTTCTGCCAAGGTACAAGCCTGGAACGGCGGAGGACCGCTGCCTGGATCTGGATGCGCCCTGCAGCTACGTCTTGGGCGATCCCGAGACTCATCGGCTGCATTTCCCGTTCGACGAACGCGGAATCGCGAGACACGACTATGCCTACCTCGCAGAGGCAGACCCACTGGCCAACCGCGACCGATTCGTTGAGAACACGCTTCGGGCTCAGGCAAACGCGAGCCGCAGTGTCCTGATCTCGCCGTGGCTAATCCATGGGATCGACCCAACCGATGATCACCTCCTGGCCAATATCGATTTCGCAAGACGGAGCGTCGCTCACCCGCTGGCGAAGGACCGCGAGGTTCTTGCGGGCTTCGCGGTGACCGATGCCGTGCTTGAGAACAACACCGCCCGCAACCGGTTGCTCGATGAGCTAGTGGAGCTTGACCTTCCGCTGTATCTGCGCGTTCGAGTCGTCTCGCCGGAATCGTTTCGTCAGTACTCGAATGCCTCTGTACTCGAGGGCCTGCGGTTGACGGTCGAGTCGCTGCAGGCCAATGGGATCTCGGTGCTATTACCTCAGACAGGGCTAGCCGGCTGGCTGATGATGCCATTCGGCGCGAGCTCCTTCGGGTCCGGTATCAACGGGTCACTCCAGAAGTTCCCCTATCCGACTGGGGGATTCGGACAACCGCTTGACTGGTGGTTCTGTCCCTCAATCCTCGGTTTCGTTCTGCGGGACGAAGTGGGCCACCTTTCCGGAGCCAGCGGATGGCTCGCCTGCCCGTGCCCCTACTGCCCGGCTCTGGACTTCACGGGCACCAATCCATGGGACCGCAACGCTGCTGGTAGGCACTACCTGTACTGGTGCTCTTTGCTGGCCAACGAAGTTCGGACAGCAGCAAGTCCAGTTGATGCAGTGCGTGACCGCATCACAGACGCGCAAGCGTTCTGGACGACTGCGAACGCGTCGGGCGTGCTTCTAGATCCTCGATCGGAGCCGGGACACCTGGGAGATTGGTCTGCGGCGATCGCGTAGCAGGTCCCCGTACGAGTCGTTCCCAGACAAGTTCTGCCGTTCGTAGGACCTCCACTCGTGAGCCCACGCGACGCTGCCTTGGACGAAGTCGAACGTCGATCTCGTGTGAGTCGCCGTCGGCGCCGAGTAGCCCAATGCCGTCGCGGCGGTAGTGGTGGTGGACCCTTGAGAAGCGGCCCTCGTGCATTGAGTCAAAGAGGACCCAGGACGCATGACTGCACACTGAATGTGCGCGTGCCTGGTGGAGCGCCGACCGCCAGTCAGAGAGCTTGACCTCTATCGTCACCACTCGGCGGACGGGGACGACGAAGTCCGGGTTGGGGCGGAGTGACCTGCTGCAGGTCGTTTCTGCGAAGCCGTCGAGCACCAGTTGCCGGCAGATGCGCCGCAGCTGGTCACCATCCAGTCCGGTTCGCCGGGCAATCGCCGCCTCGCTCGTCCCACAGTCCGATCGAAGCTGACGCATCACGAAGATCTCGTGAGGAGTGAGTGCCCGGTCAAGTCCTGCACTCGAACGCCGGCTTGCAGCTTCGCCGTCCACTCTCGCAACTACGAAGTCCGCTATGCGGCGGCCCACACGCTGCTCAGGAACAACGTAGGCGTCTGGATCTGGCCAGCGATCCTGCAGCCACTCGCTGACGACGGCGGCGAGGGTGGACTCATCGGTGAACATCGGAACGAGCCTACGTCGGCAGCATTCGGGAACCCGCCAGGTCCGAAACGAGGATCAGTAGCGACATGAGGGCCAAGCGTGCCGACGAGACCGGGCCGCGGGGACGCTCATACCGACACGCGAGGTGTACGAAACTCCCGGTGTCGGGTGTCGTAGAACCAGTGTTCTCCGAGATGAACTACGCCGTGCCACCGACAGTCACCTTCCCACGCTCGATCTCTGCGTGATCTCCCGTTCCCAGAGCTCGATCGTCGAGTCCTCGGGGTCGCCGAGGTCGAGCTGGTCGAGGGCACGAAGATGGCTGCGGTACACCGTCTCTGCCGCCGACCGATCGCCTCGGGCGAGGTGAGCTCGCAGCAGGCAATTCGTTAGTTCGGTGTTGGTCGGCGAGGCGAGCAGGCCCTGGTGGGCGGCCCAGATAGCGCCCTCGCAATCACCCGCCTCGGAGCACACGTTCCACATGGTCCACGCCGCCTTCACGACGAGCGCCTCGGTCTTCGACATCCAGTGCTCGGTGTCGATCCACGTAAAGGACTGGCGTCCGCGAGCTCGGTACGTGAACGGCGGGCCGGTCACCAGCTCGAGCGCGCCTCGGAGGATCTCGATCGCCTCGGCTGCTGGCCGACCTTCGGCGCCGGCAACTCGGTTCTCGAACAGCTCGAGGTCGGTACGGACGGTGTCGGCGACTCGATACCCGGCGGCCTCGTCCATGTTCGGGAGCTGATCGGCGCCGAGCGCGGATCGGACCTGCGAGAGAGCGATGTGCAGTCGGTGGCGGCTGGTCTCAATCGGCTCGGGCCACAACGCCTCCTCCAACTGCTCGGGGCTGCAGCCGGGGTGCGTTGCGACGAAGGCGAGGACGGCAAGCTGCTTCGGCTTGAGCGGTCGGCTTCCGCCTTCGACATCGACCTGGCCGAGCACCCGGACGAGGACGTCGAAGTCCGGGTCCTCGTACTTGTGACCGTTGGGCGACACCGCCGAGATCGTCGGCGCCGGCTCCGGATCGAGCTCATCCGGCGATGGCTCATCGGCGACGGCCGGCCTGTCGGCGGACTCGACGAGCGCCTCGATCTCGTCACCGACGTCTTCCCCGATCCGCTGTGGTTCGAACTCGAGCCCGAGGGACGGGATGGATGCGCCGGCGTCAGACAGGTGGATGTTGGTGCCGACGAGGGCCGGGGTCTCGGCGAGCACGAGCACCGCGGCCGCGGCACCACCGGCGCACGTTTCGAGGAGTTCGCCGAAGCGAGCGTCGTCAGGGATCTCGCAGAGCACCACCAACAGCGGGACCACACCGTCGACCGGTCGACCACTCCCCCGCGCCGCGAACGCTGACCGCATCGACTGGCTCCGCAGCGCATCCATCGACAGGCGGCTCCAGGACAGGACCTCGTCGGCGACGTCATCCCATCGCTCCGCCGTTCGCACCCGGTCGTGCTCGCAGTTCGGAACGTCGCCCAAGGCGATGACCTCGACCTCGGGGAGGCCGTGAGCGACCTCGAGCAGAACGGAACGAGCGAGATCGTCGACCAAGTCGCCGGGGCCGGATACAACGGTCAACCCCGCTGACTCCAGGTCGTAGAGGAGCTCGACTCCGGCCTCGGGACACCCGATCGAAACAAGGAGAGGAGTAGGAGACTCTTCGATCGCAGGCGCCTCGACCGGACGTGCTCGGGTCCACACCTCGCCGGCTGCCTGTGACCTCCATGGGTCGGGCGGGAAGAGACCCGGGGTATCGGGGAGCACATCGATGTGGTCGTGTCCGATCTGGACGATCCTGGGTCGCCTACCGGCCGACGATCGGACAGCTGCGTAACGAGCGAGCTCGGACATCGCCGCCGCTACTTCCGTCGACGCATCCACGTCAGCGCGGCCCGCCACCGCTCTATGCACATTGAGGAGCTCGTCCGGAGTCCCAGGCACGACCGCTCCGACCGGGGCGCGTGCCTGATGATCTCGACGCCGACGTAGGAACTGAAGCGCGACCGCGGCGGCGACGCCAGTACCAGCGACACCCAGCAGACCGGGCAGTAGAGCGACGTCGACTTCATCCTCCTCGGCGTTCCCGATCTCAGCCTGTTCTCCCGGGATGCCGCTGGTCGACGGCTCGGGTGGTGCGGTGGAAGCCGGAGATGGACTCTCGGCCGGAGCCCTCGTGTCGGGACGGCCTTCGCCAGTCGCCGGCGGGTCGGGGTCAACCGTCGCCGCCGGTGGTTTGGTTGGTGCAGGCGGCGGCGGAACTCCGTCGTCGGCCACTGGATCTTCCACCCCTGGTACCGGCGGAAGGTCGATCACCTGGCCCGCGAAGATCAAGCTGGGGTCGTCCGGATCGGCCAGCGTGGTGCGGTTGTCGTCGATGACGGCCCGCCAGTACGGATCGATCTCCCGGTCGGGCACCTCCCGCTCGAGCGAAGACTCGAGATGGTCCTCGGCGATCTGCCAGAGGTGTTCGCCGCGCTCGACCGTATGCGTGGGTGCCGGAACCGACCGATCGGCGGGCGCCTCGACTCGAGGCACCCGCAGCTCCCAGCCGGGATGGATGACATCCGACGAAGATGTGATCGCACCACCATCGGCCTGTCGTACGCCGACGTTGAGGTCGCGGATCTCCCGCCAGCGCAAGCCGTCACCGAACACCTGCTCGGCGATGCTCCACAAGCTGTCGTGACGCTTCACCACGTAGGTCTCGGTGGGTGCCGGCTCGCTCGCAGGGCTGAACTCAGCGGGAGGTTCGTCGTCGATCGACGGGCCATCTGTGACGAGCGAGATGGAATCGGTGTCCAGTCGCAAGCCGCCCTCGATGTCGAGCGGAGTTCTCGGCTGCGTCAGTGCGGCAAGGAGTACGACAGCAGCCACCATCTGGCCAGCGAGCGGTTGGAGGCCGGGCAAGACGGGGACCGACGGAGCCGGGAGTCTGCGGACATGGGCGACGAGTTCGACCAGCACGGCGACGGCGACCTGGGTCCAGATGAGCCAAGCGAGAATCGCGAGTACGCCGATCACGGTCTCGTCGCTGATGCCGCGGCGGGTCAGTGCTTCGGTCAGATCACTCCACGGCGGAAGCGACGCCGGGAGTGGGTTTCCGGCGAAGCGAACGAGCGCAACGGGTGGGCCGACCAGCACCCCGACGAGAGCGAGAAGTGCGACCAGGCCCTTGCAGGCGACGGCGATCGGCCTACTCATCTGTCAGGTCTCCCTCGACGAGGCCCGGGACCGCATCGGCGGAGTCCACAGCGGTCACCTGCCGGTCAGCACCGGGCAGGATGCGAAGCGGTTGGGTCAGCGTCACGGTCACCGTGACCCGAGCGCCGTCTACATCGACCGAGCCGACCGCTCCGGTGCCCGCCAGGTAATCGAGCGCCGAGGTAGCGGCACGGTCAGGGTCGAGGACGACGATCTGCCCCGCACGCAACTCGTCCAGGGCGATCTCCTGCGCGCCGGCACGGGCGGCATTGCTCGCGAGGTCACGCGCTCGGGCTTGCGACGCGAGGATCTGGCCGCCGTCGTACACCAAGCCGGCCACCATCACGAGCGCCGCAGCCACGACCGCGACGAACGCGCTGACCGTTCCTCGGTCGTCGTGCCGCCTCCTCATCCCGAGGTACCGCCTCGGAAGCGATCAACGACCTCGGTGGACGTCGCGACGAATGTGCGCGTGCCCGGCACTCCCAGCAGCGCGACGTCGCTCATGCTCGCCTCGCATCTGACCTCGACCTCCACCGATCCGCCCGGAACGAAGGCCGACGTGTCGGTCGTGATCGAGAGGTCTGTACACCGAAGGGCCGTCGACTCGAGGTTGGCGGACG
>JAPKDO010000254.1 GCA_028822535.1 Acidimicrobiales bacterium | reverse complement strand
CGTGCGTGAGCGGCAACTCGAAGGCAGCGCAGCGCAGATGCGGATCGGCGACGAACGGGTTGGCGTGGTTGATGACAGCCGGTTCCGGCGGCCGGGTGAAGATCTCGGATGGGTGGGCGGCGACCCACTGATCGAGTTGGTCGGAACCGCACACCAACACGGCGAGTGAATCCTGGCGCTGACGTCCGGCTCGACCGATGCGTTGCCACAGCGACGCGACGGTTCCCGGGAACCCGTCGAGGACGCAGGCGTCGACACCGTCGAAGTCGACCCCGAGTTCG
Organism: Acidimicrobiales bacterium; assembly: GCA_028822535.1. Taxonomy (GTDB): domain Bacteria; phylum Actinomycetota; class Acidimicrobiia; order Acidimicrobiales; family Salinilacustritrichaceae; genus Salinilacustrithrix. The sequence continues at coordinate 5,437 of JAPKDO010000254.1, read as the reverse complement.
AGCGCGGAGGTCGCCAGGACCGCGTCGACCTCGCCCGCCGCGAGTGCCTGTTCGATCTCGTGGCGTTCCTCGGCGAGGAACCCCCCTCGGTAGGCGGCCACCCGGCCCCGATGGTCGGCAGGGAGTTGGCGACGCACCCGTTGGGCGACGATCTCGGTCGTCCGACGGCTCGGGCAGAAGCCCAGCGTCCGCCGGCCGTCGCGTACGAGATCCGACACCAGCCCCGCAGCCTCGGAGTGACTCGATGCGCGCATTCCGGTCTCGGCGTCGAGGATCGGCGGATTCCAGATCGCCACGGTCCGCGGCCCGGTCGGCGATCCGTCATCGGTCACGGCGGTGACCGGCACCCCCGTGATCGCCGATGCCAGGCCGGCGGGCTCTCCGATCGTCGCGGACGTGCACACGAACGTGGGGTCGGCGCCGTAATGGGCCGCGATGCGGCGCAGCCGTCGGATCACGTGCGCCACGTGGCTTCCGAAGATCCCCCGGAAGAGGTGGAGTTCGTCGATGACCACGTACTGCAGACGAGAGAGGAACCGCATCCAACCGGCGTGGTGCGGGAGTATCCCGCAGTGCAGCATCTCGGGGTTCGTGAGCAGGACGGTGGCGTTGCGTCGCGCCTCGGCCCGTTCGTCGCGGCCGGCGTCGCCGTCGTAGGCGCTGGGCACGACCCCGGGCAGCCCGAGGTCCACGAACGATCGCATCTGATCGTGGCCCAGCGCCTTGGTCGGATAGATGCACAGCGCCGTGCCCGGCCTGGTGGCGAGCGCCGCTTCACCGATCGCCGCCTGGTAGATCATCGACTTGCCCGACGCGGTGCCGGTGGCGACGGCGACCGACGTGCCCGACCGGATCAGGTCGAGCGCCTCGGCCTGATGGCTGAAGAGGCGATCGGGGAGACACTCGGAGACCGCGTCCGGGAGCGGCACGGCGAGGTCGGCGAAACGGGGTGCCGCCGCCGGGAGGCGTTCGACATGGACGAGACGGCGCGGATCGGCGAGGTGCGCCTCGTCGCGCTCGGTGAGTCGAGCGTCGCGTCGGCGCACGACCGCCTCGAGCTCGGCGCCGGGTTCCCTGACCACTCGGCCAGCGTAGAGCTCCGGATGTCGGGATGACAGGGGCGTAGTTCCATGGTTGTCACGCGTGTCGCGGACTCCGGCGCCGATGCTGTCGAGCGGTACGCTGGTTCGCTGCCATGGAACTCGAGATCCCCGACTCCGATGCATCCGCCGACACGGGCGGATGGACCGTGCTCACCGCGACCGGTGAGATCGATGTCGCCGCCGCGCCGGGCCTGCGGGAGAAGCTGGTCGAGTTGATCGAGGACGGCACGAACGAGCTCGTCGTCGACCTCGAAGGGGTCGACTTCATCGATTCCACCGGACTCGGGGTGCTGGTCGGCGCCGTCCGTCGGGCGCGTGCTGCAGACGGAGACGTCCGGCTGGTGTGTACCAACTCCCGGTTGCTCAAGGTCTTCGACGTCACCGGACTCGACGACGTGTTCGCCATCGCCGACTCGATCGACGATGCCGTCGGCATGGCAACCGACGGGAGCTGACGGGCGGGACGATGGCCGAGATCCACCTGGAGATCCCACCTCGTCTCGACTATCTCGCTGTCGTCCGGCTCGTCGTGGCGACGGCTGCTGCGCTCGACCCTCCGCTGCCCGAATCGCGCCTCGACGATCTTCGCCTGGCCGTCACCGAGGCATGTAGCAACGCCATCAAGGCCCACCGGCCCGAGGCCGAGGACGAACCGGTCATCGTGTCGTGCCACCTCGAGTCCGACTGCTTCCGTGTGGACATCCGCGACCGCGGGCCCGGGTTCGACCCCGACGCGCTCTCCGAGCTCCCCGACACGAACGACCCCGAACGCCTCCAACACGAGTCCGGGCTGGGCATCCCCCTGATCCGGGTGCTGACCGACGACGTCACCTTCGAACCGGCCGACGACGGCACGATCGTGTCAATGACGCTCGACCGGCCCGACACCGAAGAATCCATCCTCACTCCCTAGAGACCGAGAACATGCACGACACGCTCCCCGCGGGCTCCGAAGTCCCCCACACGTGGTCCCAGTCCGACCGCTTCGTCCCCCGCTCCTTCGTGCGGCCGCTCCAGCGGTTCATGGACACCGAGGCGTCCGGCGCGATCTTCATGCTCGTCGCTGCGATCGCAGCCCTCGTGTGGGCCAACTCGCCGTGGTGGCACGCCCAGGAGACCCTGTGGGAGACGGATCTGTCGATCCATCTGGGTGGCCTCGCCCACATCGACCTGACGTTGGTCGAATGGATCAACGACGCACTGATGGCCATCTTCTTCTTCGTCGTCGGACTCGAGATCAAACGTGAACTCGTCCACGGCGAACTCCGGGATCCGAGGAAGGCGGCACTGCCCGCCATCGGGGCCCTCGGCGGAATGATCGTCCCCGCCGCCGTCTACCTGCTCTTCAACTCCGGGGGCGACGGGTCGCACGGCTGGGGGATCCCGATGGCGACCGACATCGCCTTCGCGGTCGCCGTGGTCGCGCTCGTCGGCCCACGGATCCCGAGCGCGGCGAAGGTGTTCTTGTTGACGCTGGCCATCGCCGACGACATCGGCGCCATCATCGTGATCGCCATCTTCTACACCGACGACCTCAGCTTCGGCTGGCTCGCCATCTCGTTCGCCACGGTCATCGGCCTCCACGTGTCGAAGCGGCTGCGGATCCGATCGCTTCCCGTGTACATCGTCCTCGGCCTGTTCCTGTGGTTCGCCGTGCACGAGTCCGGGGTGCACGCCACCTTGGCCGGCGTGGCGCTCGGACTGCTCACCCCGGCATGGTCCTTCTTCGACCCGCGCCGCTTCGGCGACAACGCCCGGGCGCTCGTCGAGGCTGCCGACGACGAGATGGACGACGGGGTGCTCACGCAGACCGAGTACGAACTGAACCAGTCCCGCCTCGAGGATCTCAGCCGACTGGTGGTGGAATCGCAGTCGCCGCTCGAGCGCCTCGAACACGCGCTCCAGGGGTACGTGGCGTTCCTCATCGTCCCGCTGTTCGCCTTCTCCAACGCCGGCGTACGACTGACCAGCGAGGCGCTCGACGGCATCGCCACCGACAAGGTCGTGCTCGGGGTCGCGCTCGGTCTGCTGGCGGGGAAGACCGTGGGAGTGTTCGGCGCCACGTTGCTCGGCGACAAGCTCGGGATCGGCAGCCTGCCCGAGGGTGTGACCTACCGCCACGTGTTGGGTCTGGCGGTCACCTCCGGCATCGGCTTCACGGTGGCGCTCTTCGTGGCCAGCCTGGCCTTCGAAGGCGAGCCGATGCTGACCGACTCGGCGAAGATCGGCATCCTCGCGGGTTCGTTGATCGCCGGGATCGCCGGCTACACGATCCTGAAGACGTCGCCAGCCCTGCCCGGCGCCACGGAATCTGGCGGCAACGAGACGACATCTCCACTGAGCAGTGGCTCATCCGCCTGACCGAGAACCCCGGATCTCGGGATTTCTCGTCTGAAAGGCTTGTCACGAGACCGTTACGTCTGTAACATGACTGCAACGTCAACCTGAGAGCCGGACGTGATGATCGGTTTGCCCGCCCGCCCCCGATCGTCGCAACTGGCCTCAGGTTGACGTGTTTTTGGGGCCATCGACGCTCGACCGCTCCGTCCGCTCCGTGATGCCAGAGCGATCGATTATTACGATTCTGCGACGTCGCGGCGGCCTTCGAGCGCCCGCCCGAGCGTCACCTCGTCGGCGTACTCGAGGTCGCCGCCGACCGGCAAACCGCTGGCGATGCGGGTCACCCGGATCTGGAGGGGTGTGAGCAAGCGGGCCAGGTACATGGCCGTCGTGTCCCCCTCGAGGTTGGGGTTGGTGCACAGGATGACCTCGACGACGTCGTCCGTGTCGATGCGACCGAGAAGTTCTCGGACGGTGAGTTGATCGGGACCGATCCCCTCCATCGGATTGATCGCCCCGCCGAGCACGTGATAGCGCCCGCTGAATCCGCCGGTCTTCTCGACGGCGATGATGTCGCGGGGCTCCTCGACGACGCAGACCAGCGTGGCGTCACGACGAGGGTCGGCGCAGATCGAGCAACGCTCGGCCTCCGAGAGGTTGTGGCACACGTCGCAGAAGCGCACGCGCTCCTTCGCGATGGCGATCGCCGATGCCAGCGCGAGTGCGTCCTCCTTCGGGACGTTGAGCAGGTGGTAGGCGACGCGCTGGGCCGACTTCGGGCCGATGCCCGGGAGACGGCCGAGTTGGTCGATCAGGTTCTGGACGGCGTCGGAGTGCAACGCGTCTACTCGTCGTCGTCGCCGTCGTCCCCGCCGAAGATCCCGGACAGGCCGCCCAGCATCGATCCCGGGTCGAGGTCGCCCATCGCGTTCGCGTGGAGCGCGGCGATCTGGTTGGTGACATCGCGCATCGCGGCGACGATGAGGTCCTGCAACGTCTCGATGTCGGAGGGGTCGACGACCTCGGGAGCCAGGGTGACGTCGAGCACCTCGCCCGTCCCCGTGGCCAGCACTTTCACCACGCCACCACCGGCGGAGCCGGTCAACTCGGTGTCGGCAGCAGCCTGACTGGCCTCCATGGCCGCCTGGGCCTGGGCGAACAGGCCACCGAGGCCGCCGCCCGCTTCACCCCCGCCGAGCCCACCGAGCAGGCCGCCGAGGTCGAGACCGGGACCACCACCTTCGGGCAACAATTCCGCGTCGTTGGTCTCTTCGTCGCTCACGACTCCTCCAGGAGTTCGGCGCCGGGAAAGGCGTCCTTCAGTTGGGCCACGCCGCCGACAGTGGCATCGGGGGCGTCGCTGAGATCGTCGAGGTCGACCGCCTCGTCCTCGACGACGCCCACGTCGGGCGACTCGGAGGAGGTGCCCGCGGGCGCCGTGGTCGTTGTCGGTGCTGCCGAGGTGCTCGGCCCGGACGGTGGACGCGTCTTCGCGTCGTCCACCACGAGTTCGAGCGGGACCTTGCGACCGAAGTGCGCCGACAGCGCCTCGGCCACGACGTCCCGGATGGGTTCGCACTGGTCACGGTGCGCCGGGTTCGGGAGCGCGAACCGGGCGATGCGTCCGTCGCCTTCCACGAAGTGGCCGGGCTTGAACAACGCTCGGGCGCGGGGTTTGAGAGCCGCGAGCACGGCGTCGTCCCAGGCGCTCGTCAGTTCGGCGGCCGATGGCGGGCCGCTGGCGGCAGCCGTCGTGGGAGCCGCCGTCTCGGAAACCGGCGTGGGAGCATCCGCCGCCGGAGCTGGTGCCGGCGCTGGTTTGGGTTCCGGCGCGTTCCCAGGCGCCGACGCCTGCGCCTCGGCGGGAGCGTCGGCTTGGTCGGATCGAGCTCGTCGCACGGAGCCCAGGGTCGGCCGTGAGCCCGAGCTCGCCGCGTCGGAGGGGGCGGGCGGCGGCGTGGCCTCGGCGTCGCGCTGGGTGAGGTTGGCGCGAG
>JAPKDO010000253.1 GCA_028822535.1 Acidimicrobiales bacterium | reverse complement strand
GCGTTCGCCCTCGCCGTCGAGCGGTTCGACCTGGCCTGGAGTCACGCGCTGGAGCTCCGCTCCCGTCTCGGCCACGAGACGCTCCGCTTGGCCTTCCAGGGCGGCCGTCGCCGAACTCTCGACGGGCTCGTCGATGCGCTCGTGTGCCGGAACGCCGCTGGCGATGTCGACCGAGCCCGCCGACTCGTCGACGAGGATCGCTCCCGAACGCTCGTGGAGCGCCTCGGAGGAGTGCTCGACGAATCGGCCACCACAGCCGCCGGCGACGACGACCGGCTGCGTTCCGACCTCGGCGCCGCGTACTCGGCACTGTTCGCTTCGGGACTGTCACGGTCACGAGCGGACGCGATCGCTGCCGACATCGCCTCGATCGAATCATCGCTCACGGAATCATCGATCCGCTCCGCCGCCGCGGCCAGAACCGCAAGCAGGCGCCGGCATCGGGGCCAGGGCCGAGAGGGTCCGCCTCCGGGGTACGCGGCCCTGGTGTTCCACGTACTCGCCGACCGCATCCTCGCGTTCGTGGTCGACGGATCGGCCACCAGTGTCCACACGGTCGATGCTCCACCGGTCCGAGCGGCCGTCCGACGCTTCGAGGCCGCGGTTCGGACCCGCAATCGGACCCGACCGCAGCAGTCCCTCCCCGCGCCGGGGTCGGACGTGAACTCGTCGAACTCGAGGTCGCCCTCGTCGGTCCGGTCCTCGAAGCCGTCCCGGAGACCGGACCGATCGTCGTCGTCGCCGACAACGGCCTGCATCACGTCCCGTTCCACGCGTTCGGCGCGCTCTCGGCCGGGGGTGACCGGCCCGTGTCCGTCGTTCCGTCGCTCGCTTCGCTGTCGATCGACCCACCGACGGCGCCGGACGGCCGCGTGGTGCTCGTCGGCGTTCCGGACGACTCGATCCCGCACGTCTCGACCGAGATCCAGACACTGAGCGAGCGCTGGTACGACCCGACGGTGCTCCTCGACACCGAGGCGACTCGCGACGTCGTCCGTTCGGCCATGGAGGGCTCGCGGGTGGTCCATCTCGCCTGTCACGGCCTGCACCGACCCGACGACCCGTCTCGCTCCGCCATTCGACTGTCCGACGCGTGGCTCGATGCCACCGACCTCCGTTCTGTCGATCTCCGAGGCGCCCTCGTGATCCTCTCCGCCTGCGACACCGGCCAGGTGAGCGGTCCCGAGCCCCACGGGCTGGCGCGGGCGTTCCTCGCCGCCGGTGCGGTCGGCTGCATCACGAGCGCATGGCCGGTCAGCGACGCCGTCACCGCATCGTTCATGGCCGAACTGCATCACACGCTCGCCTCGGGCGGCACGGCGGTCGACGCCCTGGCGAGCGCCCGCAACGCCGTCGCGGCAACAGACCCTCATCCCGCCGACTGGGCGGCGTTCAGCCTCGTCGGAGACCCCAGGAGCTGACATGACCCCCGTCCGCATCGCCATCCGAGCCCTCCTCGGCGTCGTGATCGCCGCCACCGCGCTGCTCGCGCTCGGCCAGGCCGTCGGCGCGTCCGAGGACCCACCCGGCGACTCGCTCGGCGAGATCGTCATCAAGGTCACGCCCGGCACCGACGTCCGGGCGGTCATCGCTCCGTGGGGTGCCGAGATCATGGGGGATGTCCTGGGCTCTCGGGGCATCTACCTCGTGAAGGTCGACGCCACCGGCGACGACCCCGACAAGCACGTCGCCGAGGTGGTCAAGGAACTCGACAAGCGCGACGGGGTCCTCTACGCCGAGCAGAATCGGGACGCCGACATCTCCGATGTCGACCGGTTCCACCACTGGGATTCGGTGGCCCCGACCTTCCTCGGCACCGACTCGTCCCTACGGACGGGACAAGACGTGGTGAGCCAACTGGGCCTACCCGAGATCCGTCGCTACGCCACCGGCTCGGGGGTCATCGTCGCGGTGATCGACACCGGGGTCGACATCGACCATCCCGACCTGGTGCGCAACCTCGTCCCCGGATTCGACTATGTCGACGACGACACCGACCCCGACGACACCGCCAACGGACTCGACGACGACGGCGACGGCCGCATCGACGAGGGCGCGGGCCACGGGACACACGTCGCCGGCCTGGTGACCTTGGTTGCACCCGACGCGACGATCCTGCCGCTGCGCGTGCTCGACTCCGATGGCTCCGGCAATGTGTTCGTCGCCGCCGAGGCCATCCGCGACGCCGTCGACGCCGGCGCCGACGTCATCAACCTGAGCTTCGGTTACGACTCGCAGTACGAGTCCGAGGTGTTCGAGGACGCGCTGAAGTACGCCCGCAAGGCCGAGGTCGTGATCGTCGCCGCCGCCGGCAACGACGCGACCGACCAGAAGCAGTACCCGGCGGCGTCGAAGGACGTCCTGTCCGTGGGCGCGGTGGACACGGCGACCGAATCCGCCGCCGGCTACTCGAACCGGGGCAAGTGGGTCACCGTGGGTGCCCCGGGGGTCGATCTCGTGTCGACCGTGCCCGGGGGCTATGCACGCTGGTCGGGAACCTCGATGGCGACCCCGATCGTCAGCGGCGAGGTCGCCATCCTCAAGCAACTGGATCCCCACAAGATGCGCAAGGCCAAGGACGTCCACAAGGCGGTACGCAAGGCCGCGCGCGACATGGACGTCGCCAAGGAGTTCGACCCGAAGTTCGCCATCGTCGACCTGCTGCTGCTCGATCTCGGCGACGCCGAGCCGCTCGTCGCCACGTCGATGCCGACGCCGATCGCGACCTCACAACCGGCGGTGATCGCCTCTGCCCCGTCGATCGCCCCGACGACCGCCCCGTCGTTGCCGGAGACGCCGGACACGCCGCCCGCACCGTCGGCCGATCCTCCGCCCGAGGACGTCGAACCCGATACGGCGTCCGACCAGCCCACCGACCAGCCCGGCGATCAACCCGTCGAACCGGCCACCGGGGACGGCGGTGCGGACGCCGGCAACCCCCTGGCCGAATAGCCTCTCCGACGGCACGGCGCCCGACCGGGCGCTGGCCTCGCCTCCCCGTCTGGAGACCACATGCGACGCCTCGCCGTGCTCGTCACCATCGGAGCGTTGGCCGCAGCCTGCTCGGGAGACGGTGCCGATTCCACGGCGACCGGGTCGTCGACCACGTCGACCGACACCACCTCCGGCGCCGTCGACGATGCCGGCCCCGAGGACGGACCGGACGAACCCGAGTCTTCGTACGGGTGGCAGGTCGTGGAGGTGGTCGATGCGTCACGTCCCACCGATGCGGTACGCGGCAACGACGGCACGACGCTCGAAGCGGCGGACTCCCGGGTCATCCGTACCGTGGTCGCCTACCCGTCGGTCGGCAACCGGTCGGTCGACGACAGCGAAGCCGCCGCTCCCGCCGAACGGGACCCCGCACCCCTGGTCGTCTTCGCCCATGGTCTCGGCGGGCTCACCGCACCCGCGGACCCGGTCCTGCAGGCATTGGTCGACGATGGCTATGTGGTCGCCGGCCCCAACTTCCCCGAGACCACCAGCCCCTACGCATCGGCCGCCGACTTCCAGGAACAACCCGCCGACGTGTCGGCCACCATCGATGCGCTGCTCGACCCCGACGACGGCATCGCCGACTTCGCCGCACGTCTGATCGACGCCGATCGCATCGGTGTCGTCGGCCACAGCCTCGGCGGCATCACCGTGTACGGCGCAACGCTCAACTCGTGCTGCATCGACGACCGGATCGACGCCGCAGCGAGCTTCGCCGGCGTGTGGGGCGGGGAGTTTCCCGGCGGCGACTTCTCGTTCCCACCCATACCGCTGCTCTTGGTCCACGGTGATGCAGACGGGACCGTGCCCCTGGCCCAGAGCCGGGAGGTCTTCGGCCTGACCACCGGTCCCACCTACCTCCTCACGTTGTCCGGTACCGGCCACGGCGCCGGGATCTACGGGGGCGGCGACGATGACCGACTCGCCGCCTACGGTGCGCTCACCGACTTCCTGGCGGTACACCTCGACGGCGAGGCCGACTCGTCCGTGCTGGACGAGCGTTCGATCGACGACGCCGTCGGTCGGTGGGAGGTCGCCGACAACGGCTGACGACCTGCGGCGCCGGTCAGGTCAACGGCGGATCGAACCGTCCGGACGGATCGCCCGCCGATCGAGGCGACGCCACAACAACTCGGACGCGATCCGGTCGCGCGTCGGGAGGTCGCCTCGGGGTGCCGACCCGGCGAACCGATCGGCACGAATGTGGTCGAAGGCGACACCCGTCGGGTCGACATCGAGGCCCAGCCGACTCCGGAGGACCGACGCCAGCGCGGCTGGAGGCGCGACCCCGATGGAACCGTGGACGATCGCGCAGGGAACCGACGTGCGACGAGCGAACCGGAGCACGTGCCGGTTGTAGTACCGCCAGATCCGGTGGGGAAGCACCGGATCCTGCCAGGGCCCTTCGCCCAGCGCCGCCATCGACGCCGCCACCTCGGCCGGCCGCCGCACGACGTGCAGCACCCTCGGGTCGTCGAGCGCGGCGGTCCACTGGTCGAGGACGAGCGTCGTGCGGGGGTCCTTCCACCCCCACGGGCCGTCCCCGTCGCCACGATCCAGGAATGCGTCCACCTCTTCCTCGATGTGACCGAACGATGCTGCGTCGAACGTCTCGTCGGGGTCGTAGCCCCAGTCGTGATGGTGTCCGGCGCGCTCCTCGCTCCCCTCGAACGCGGCCCGGAACAGACGCCGATGGAGTGCGACGACCTCGAGGTCCTCGCCGTATCCCTCCGGGTTGTGCGGCGAGCGGTCACCGGCACCTCCCAGATCGATGCCGAGTTGCTGGATGGCGAGCGACACCACCGACGTTCCCGAGCGATGCATGCCCGCGACGATCAACGCTGGGCGAGCTCTCCGCGATGGCATCGTCTCGTCGTCCCAGCAATCAGGTCGTGATCAGAGGTTGGTTCGGAGGAAGGCGAGGTCGTCCTTGCGACCGGCCTCGGCGGTCTCGCAGATGACGGGAGCGTTGGCGGCACGCACGACGGCGAGGATCGCCTCGGGGTCGATCTGACCGTGGGTGAGGTTCTCGTGCCGGTCTCGGCCCGAGCCGTGGCCGTCCTTCGAGTCGTTGCAGTGGACGAGGTCGACCCGGCCGGTGATGCCGATGATCGTCTCGACCGAGTCGACGAGCTCCTCGCCGGCCGCCCACGCGTGGCAGGTGTCGAGGCAGAAACCGATGCCGGTGTCGCCGATGTGGTCCCACAGCCGGCCGATGGTGTCGAAGTGGCGGGACATGGCGTGGTCGCCGCCGGCCGTGTTCTCGAGGAGGACGGGCATGTCGGTCTCGAGGCTGTCCATCGCCTTGCGCCAGCGGACGAATCCTTCGGACTGGTCCTCGCCCTCGGTGACATGGCCGCCGTGGACGACCACGCCCGACGCGCCGATCTCCGTCGCGGCGTCGCAGGTCTGCTGGAGGATCTTGCGACTGGGGATCCGGACCTTGTTGTTCGGTGACGCCACGTTGATCAGGTACGGCGCATGGACGTAGATCGGGATGTCGGCCTTCTTGAGCTCCTCGGCGTCTTCGCGCGGCTTCGGCTTCTTCCACGACTGCGGGTTGCCGAGGAAGATCTGGACGACGTCGGCGCCCTCCGTCGCAGCCACCCCGAGCGGGTCGTCGGGGCTGACGTGGCTTCCGAGGAGGGGGAGATCGGACGTGTCCTTGGCCATGTCATGACCGTATCGGGCGGCGCGGCCGACAGGACCTGACATACCGTCAGATACGG
>JAPKDO010000252.1 GCA_028822535.1 Acidimicrobiales bacterium | reverse complement strand
GCAGTCGTGGGCGTGACCGACGCTGTAGAGCGCCTCGTTCATGACGTGCACGCCGTAGGTGTCGCCGCGGCAACCGTTGACCCAGACGAGGTCGCCGGTCAGAGCGTCGGCGGCGAACTGTCCCTCGAAATCGCCGCCGCCGAAGTCCCAGGCGCCGCCGTAGACGAGATCGCCCGAGACGGTGAGGTCGGCGATCTCGGTCGCGTCGCCCGACTGCTGGATCAGTTGGTTGATCGCCCACGGACGAGTGGCGCCGGTGTCTCCGTCGATGGAAGCCATCCCGGGGTTCGACGCACCGTTGAGGTCGTAGAACGAACCGCCGACGATGACCCGGTTGCTCGGCTCGTGGACGATCATCGAGACGACCTCACGGTCCACGGTGGGTGCCCACGGGAGGAGATCGCCCGTGGCGGCGTCCACCGCGGCGAGCCGGCTGCGGGACAGACCGTCGACGGTGGTGAAGTAGCCGCCGAAGTACAGCGTGTCGCCGACTGCGTCCATCGAGGCCACGCGGGTGTTGACCACGGGGTTGAAGCCGTCGACGACCGCGCCGGTCACGGCGTCGATCGCTGCGAGGCGGTTGCGGAACTCGCCACTGACCTGGCTGAAGTCGCCACCGACGAAGATCGTCGTGCCGTCGTCGGACGCCTCGATGGCGAGCCCCTGGTTGTTGAGGGAGGGGGCCCAGCTCGTGACCAGCTCGCCCGTCGTGATGTCGAAGGCGAGGATGTTCTCGCGCGGCGTCTCGTCCTGGCCGGGGGCCGACCCTGCGGGCCGTGCGGTCGAGAAGTCGCCGGTCACGTACACCGTGTCGCCGACGACGACCTGGTCCCAGACCACACCGTCGATCTGCACGGTCGGCAGCGCGTCGGCGGTGACGGTCGCCGGCAGCGCCGGATCGACTGGGACGGAGTCGGCACCGGCCGGCGCCGTCGCGGCCACCAGGCCGACGAGGACCGACAACACGACGGCGGAGACCGTGCGGGCGACGTGGACACCGACTCGTCCGATGGGGGTGTGTGCGTGCATCTTCTTGTGGCCTCGGGTTCGGGCAGTGAGGGCTGCGCTGGATGAGAAGTTGGCGGAGAACGTTGACGGGGACATCAGGAGCTCGCCTCGACGAGGATCACGTTGGGAGAGCGGTCGTGATGGATGTCGACCACGAGGGACTCGCGGTCGGCCGTGTCGACCCGGAAGGGATAGGTGGCGGTGGCCGTCTCGCCGGGGGCGAGTTCGCCCTCGAAGGGCGCGTACGGCGTCGAGAAGTGGGGTGTGGCCGGGACGTCGGTGCGGACCGTCGCATTGACCACGACGCCGCCGACATCGACCGGTTCGTCGCGGTCGTTGCGGATCTCGACGATCACGGCGACGCCGGGACCGCTGGTCTCACCGATGCCCTGGGCCTCGAGGTCGATGTCGTCGACGCGCACGACGGCGACGACGAGACCCTCGCCGATCTCGGTGGACTCTCCCACCAGCACGGGGGCCTGGACGACGAAGTCCACGACGGGATCGCCCGTCGGACCGGTTGCCGGCGCGGCTTCCTCGCTCGGATCGATCGTCGTCTCGACGTCGCCGGTAGCGGCGTCGCCGGTGCTGGCGTCGGTACCGGCGTCGCCGGTGCCGGACTCGACGCCGTCGGTCGCTTCCTGGGGGGACTCGTCGCCGGCCGGGACGGCGGCGGCGCTGTCGTCCGACTCGCCACAGGCGAGGAGTGCCGAGGCCGCGAGGACCATGGCGGCGAAGGTTCGTACGCTCACGACGCTGCTCCGTCGATCCGTTGCATCTCGCGGAAACGGTTGTGGCTCGCCGTCACGAAGTGCAGGGTGTTGGCCGCGAGAAAGGCCGAGTAGACGGCGACGAAGGCGCCGGGCACCACGAGCAGCGCGAATGTGATGCACAGCACCCCGTAGTCGGCCGGAAGCCCGACGATGCCCTTGAGCATCGACTGTCCGACCGGTGCGGTCTTCGCGCGGCCGGTGCGGGCACGGACGAGCTGGTCGCTGAGGATCTGGGCGAAGAACCGGCCGCCGTTGACCGTGGCGTAGCCGATGGGAGCGAGCAGCCAGGCGTCGCCGACGTCGGTGAAGCGGAAGAGATGGATGAGCACGGCGCCGTGCAGCGCCGTGACCTTGATGGCGTCGACCATGTGATCGAGCCACTCCCCCGACACGGAACCGCCTCCGTGCAGGCGAGCCAGTTGGCCGTCGGCGGCATCGAAGGCGAACCCGACGAGCAACAGGGTTGTGATCGCCGCGACGGCGGCACCGCCGGAGACGACGCACAGGAGCACGATGGCCACGAACGTGCAGGCGGCGCTGACGACGGTGACCTGATTCGGGCGCATGCCGACGATGTCGGCCAGCGCGGCGAGCCGGCGACCGAACCACCGATTGATCCAGACCGTGTACAGGGGCCCGACGCGCGACTTCTGCGCGGCACCGAGCCGCTCGACGCTGTCGCGATACCGGGATCGGCTGGTCACGACCGGGGCGCCGCCTGCGAGAGTCATCTCAGCGCACCGTTGCCAGGGTGAGGTCCGCCGACGCCGACACGCGCCGTCCGCTGGCGCCGGAGCGCCGCAGCGAGCCGTCACGGAGTCCTTCGCACAACGATTCGTACTCGCGTGCGACGTCGTCCCAGTCGTAGTCGCCGGCGCGGGTCCGGCTGGCGCTGCCGCGGGCGGCGATGGTGTCGGTGTCGGCCTCGGCCGACTCGAACAACGGGGCGATGTCGTCGGGCGTCGACCAGTACCGGCCGCAGCTGCCGAGGACCTCGCGGTTGAAGCCGACATCGAAGGCGTCGGTCGCCGCGCCGGCACCGATGGCCCGCAGCAACGACGGGTTCGTCCCGCCGACCGAGTGGCCGTGCTGGTACGTGATGCAGTTGGCGTAGAGCTGGTCGAGGAGGTCTTGATCCCACACGGCTCCGAGGAACCGGACCCGATCGTCGGCGGCATCGTGGACTCGGCGGGTGTAGGCGTCGGCGTACGGGGCCGCGCCCACGACGACGAGCGGGGCGTCGGCCGAGCTCTTCGAGTAGCCCTCGACGATGATGTCGACGTGGTTCTCGGGCTCGAACCGGGCCACCGCGAGGTGGTAGCTCCCGGGCGCGAGGTCGACCGCCTCGAGGACCGCCGGGTCGCCGGCCTCGACGATCGGTGCGCCGTAGCGGATCAACTCGGTGTCGACGCCGAACTCGGTCGTGTAGTAGTCCGCGATGCCCGCCGCATCGGCGATGAGGGCATCCGACCAGCGGACAGCCAGCGACTCGGCGGCGCGGTAGTAGCGGCGACCACCGCCGCCCCACTTGGCCCGCTTCCACTCGAGGCCGTCGACATGGGTCGCGACCGGGATGCCGCGGGCCCGCAGCAGCGGGAGCATGGGCGAGTTGGCGGCGTTGAAGACGATGGCGGCATCGGTCGAGCGGCGCAGGACGTGGCCCACCGACAACCCGGTGTGCGACAGCGTCTCGACGTGTCGCTGCGGCACGGCCGGAAGGTGCACCAGGTCCATGCCCCGGTACGACTCGAGCCGAGCGTCGGCCCCGGTGCGGGACGAGCGGCAATACACCGTCACCTCGTGGCCGGCGCCGGCGAGACGGGCTCCGACCTCTTCGACGCAGGTCTCGAAGCCGCCATAGCGGGCCGGCACGCCGCGCGTGCCGATCAAAGCGATCCTCATCGTGGTCCTCTCAGGCCCCGGCCCGGAGGCGTCCGTCGACGGTGGACTCGTCGAGCGACGAACGCTCGATGCTCTCGTCACGCAGGTCGATGCTCTCGTCACGCAGGTCGATGACCGCTTCGTCCGAACGACCCATCACTCGCCGGATGACCCGCGACAGCTCGCTCTCGGCCGTGGCGATGAGGATCATGAGGTCGAGGCCGATCGACCAGTTGTCGACGTAGAACAGATCGAGGCGCTCGTAGGCACGGAACGACGGGTTGTCGCGTGCTTCGACCTGCCAGAGGCCGGTGATGCCGGGGAGCACCCGGGTGCGGTCCTGGAGGCGGACCGTGAACGCGGCGGCCTCGCTCGGCAGCGCTGGGCGGGGGCCCACGAGACTCATCTCGCGACGGAGCACGTTCCACAGCTGGGGGAGTTCGTCGATGCTGAGCGCACGCAGGACGCCGCCGACGCGGGTGACGCGAGGATCGCTGTGCAGCTTGAACAGCGGGCCGCTGCGCTCGTTGAGCTTGCGGAGGTCGTCGAGGGCGGCTTCGGCGTCGACGCTCATCGTCCGCAGCTTCAGGACCCGGAAGATCTCGCCGTCGCGCCCGACCCGATCCTGACGGAAGAGGACCGGCCCGCGATCCTCGAGCTTGATGGCGATGGCGCTCACGATCACCACGGGAGCCGTGAGGATGGTCAGCACGGCGGCCAGCCCGAGGTCGAGTGCCTTCTTGGCGGCGTTCTCGATCCGGGAGTCCTTGAGGCGCTCGACGTAGACCAAAGGCTCGTAGCCGACGTGGACGGAGCGCATGCGGCGCTGGTCGACGCCGGTGATGCCCGTGGTGACGTGGACGTGGCAGCCGGCGGCGAGCAGGTTGCGGGTGAGGGTGTTGACGGTCTCGGTGTCGAAGGCCGTGGACGAGATGATCGCTCCGGTTGCGGCGCTGGCGTCGATGCAGGCCTCGGCCTCGTCGACCGTGCCGAGCCACAGGTCACTGAGGCCGTTTCGGGCGGCACCGGGCCGGTCGCCGATGACCCCCACGACGCGGTAGCCAAGCTCCGGCTGTTCGTCGAGGTTGAGGCGCAGCTCGAGGCTGGCGTCGTCGGCCCCGACGATGACCACCGCCTGCGTGAACCGTCCCGATGCCCGGGCACCGGCGAGCCACGCTCGGTAGACGGTGCGACCGATCATCAACAGCATCAGCGACGACACGCTGCCGAGGACGAGGGCCCCCAGGCCGAGGTCGATCGAGCCGAGGAACTGCAGCACGGCACCGATGGCGAAGAGCAGACCGCTCACCCGCACGATCAAGGTGTGCTCGACGGTCCGCATGGTCGCCACCCGGGCGAGGTACAACCCGTAGTGGTTCAACAAGCCCATGCCGACGGCCGTCAGTGCGACGGGCACGATGATGGCGGTCCGACCGTCGTCGGGCAGTCCGAGTACGACGAGAGCGCCGGCCCAGGAGATGAGCAGGGCTGCGGCGTCGAGGAGTCGCAACGACCGACGGAGCCAACTGCTTCCGGCGGTGGGCGCGCCCGAGGTGTGTGCCGCATCCGCCGTGTCGACGGGGTTGGTCCCGTCGATGCGTTCGAGGTTGTTGGTCATGTCGTGTGCCCTTCCGCCGACGCCGCCGCGGTTGTGTGTTTCATCTGGTCTTGATGTAGGTGAACGTAACGACGGTGCATCGGGACGAATAGGGCTACATGGCCCATTTGCGTCACCAGGACACGTCGTGAGAGCGAAATCTGAGAGCCGAACACTCTGCGTGAGGTAGATGCGCCCGGTATCGCACGTTCCGCGCGTGACCGCACGCACTGTGGTCGCGCGGTCGATGCCGTGCGTGCCCCCACAGCTGCCGATCGCCGCGCACGAAGAACCGGCAGAGTGCGCAGCATTTCGGGAGATTCGACATCAGGTCTCATGCGAGAAGGAGGGGTCCACAGTCGAGGAGGGAGGAAGAGACACGACGCGTGGTGCACCCCTTCGACGAGGGAAAGACCACGGAGAGTGGTAGCACTGTCGGGAACATTCGATTGGCCGGAATCGCC
>JAPKDO010000251.1 GCA_028822535.1 Acidimicrobiales bacterium | reverse complement strand
CACCGTGGTCCTGTTTCCCGAGGGCACCGTGGCATCGGGCGAGGTGCGCGGCGGCGCTCCGGCGACCCGGGAGTTCGCCCTCCTCGATCCCACGAAGATGGTCCAGCGACTCGATGCCGTGGTGCTCACGGGCGGGTCGGCGTTCGGACTGGCCACCGCCGATGGTGTGATGGCGCTGCTCGCCGAGCGAGGGCAGGGATTCGAGACCATCGGCGGTGTCGTCCCGATCGTCGTCGCGATGGGCCTGTTCGACCTGGCCGTCGGCGACGGTTCCGTCCGTCCGACGTCGGCGGACGGTCGTGCCGCCGCCGAGGCGGCGACCGGAGGCCCGGTGGCGCTGGGCGCGATCGGCGCCGGGATCGGCGCGACGGTGTCGAAGTGGCGGGGTCCGGAGCATCGACGCCCAGGCGCCCTCGTCTGCGAGTCCATCCGTCACGGTGAGCTGGTCGTCTCGGCGCTGGTGGCAGTGAACGCCTTCGGCGAACCCGGGGCGACGCCGGCCGACGTACTCGACGGCGCGCCCGAGGACATGTTCCAGAACACGACGATCGGTGTCGTCGCCACCAACGGGACCCTCGACAAGGTGGGGTGTCACCTCGCTGCCCAGTCGGCGCACGACGGCCTCGCGCGGAGCGTCGCACCGAGCCACACCGCTGCCGATGGCGACGCCTTCGTGGTGGCCGCGACGGGAGCGGTCGAGAGCGAGCTCGCGCTCGTGCGGACGATGGCGATCGCCGCTGTCGAGGGCGCGATCGCGACGCTCGCCACCTCCGCCGCCGACGAGGGTCGGCTGTAGTCTCCGGTCCATGAGCATGCGCGCGCGAACGGATGGTGTCGATGCCACGCGCGCGCTCGCCGCCGCGGTTGCCGGGCTGGTCGCCCCGGGCGACGTGCTGCTGCTCGCCGGCGAACTCGGCGCCGGAAAGACGGCGTTCACCCAGGGGTTCGGCACCGCACTCGGCGTCGACGAACAGATCACCAGCCCGACGTTCACGCTCGCCCGTCACTACGAAGGACGCCTGACGTTGCATCACCTCGACGTGTACCGACTCGAGCGGCTCTCCGAGATGCAGGACATCGGCGTCGCCGAACTGCTCGACACCGGCGGCGTCATGGTCATCGAATGGGGCGATGCGATCGCGACGTCCATGCCGGCGGATTACCTCGAGATCCGCCTGACGTACGGCGACGCCGACGACGACCGCGAACTCGAGTTGCGATGCGTCGGCAGCCGGTGGGCGGCGCGCGAGCGAGCGCTCGCCGAGTCCTTGGCGACGTGGGCGGTGGCCTAGGTGCTCCTCCTCGGTGTCACCACGGCGACCCAGCAGGTCGGCTGCGCGATCGGCGGCCACGAAGGTGTGCTCGCGTCAGCGCACTCGGCTCGCGGCAAGCGTCACGCCGAGACACTCGTCCCGTCGATCGACTTCGTCCGGCGCCAGGCGCGGGTCGAGTTGAGCGAGATGTCGGTGATTGCCGTCGACATCGGCCCCGGGCTGTTCACCGGCCTCCGGGTCGGGATCGCTGCGGCGAAGGCCATGGCGCACGCATTGCGCGTGCCGATGATCGGGATCTCCAGCCTCGACCTGCTGGCCTGGCCGGTCCGCCACACGACACGCGAGATCGTCGCGGTCGTCGATGCCCGTCGCGGCGAGGTGTTCCATGCTCGCTACCGGCCGACCCCCGGGGGCGTACAGCGGATCGCCGGCCCCGAGGTGTCGACGCCCAGCGAGCTCCGGGCCGAGCTGCAGGCGAGCGACACAGAGTTCCTGTTGGTGGGTGACGGAGCACTCCGCCACGCCGACCGTTGGGAAGACATGGTGCGGGTCGAGGTCGCAGAGCAGTACCTCGCGCACCCGAACGCCGCCTCGCTCGTGCAGCTCGCGCACGCCCGTGCCATCCGGGAGGACTTCGTCCAGCCCTGGCAACTCGAACCCTTGTACCTGCGCCAGCCCGACGCCGAGATCAACTGGACCACCAGGGACGGCTCGTCGTGACGGGGCGGAAGTGATGGTCATGGAGCGCGAGACGCCACGGACGGACACGACGTCCGTGACCATCGAACCGATGCGACGTCGACACCTGCGTGGCGTCCTGCGGATCGAACAGTCGGTCAACCCGCGTCCGTGGTCGCTCAGCCTGTTCTCGTCCGAGCTGCGCTACCGCGACTCGCGCGTCTACGTCGTCGCCCGCTCCGGGACTCGGCTCGTGGGCTTCGCCGGTCTCATGCTCGTCGCCGGCGACGGGCACATCACCAACGTCGGCGTCGACGCGGAGCATCGCCGACGGGCGGTGGCGACCCGGCTGGTGCTCGAGTTGGCCCGGCGTGCGCTGGCGGAAGGTGCGGTCGCATTGACCCTCGAGGTGCGCGTGTCCAACGACGCGGCCCAGGGCTTGTACCGCCGCTTCGGGTTCGTGCCCGCCGGCGTCCGCAAGGCGTACTACGCCGACACCAACGAAGATGCGCTCATCATGTGGGCGAACGACATCGACACCCCCGAGTACCGGGCCCGCCTGTTCGAGATCGAGGCGGCGCTCCCGCCGAACCACGACGGAGACGACGCGTGAAGCATCCCGACGCCCACATCATCCTCGGCATCGAGAGTTCGTGCGACGAGACGGCAGCAGCCGTCGTCCGCGACGGGACGACCGTGTTGTCGTCGATCATCTCGTCGCAGGTCGACCGCCACGCCCGCTACGGCGGTGTGGTCCCCGAGATCGCGTCACGAGCCCACGTCGAGATGCTCAACCCGGTGCTCGCTGAGGCGATGATCCAGGCCGGTGTGTCGTCCGAGGACATCGATGCGGTTGCGTGCACGTCGGGACCGGGCCTCGTCGGTTCACTGCTCGTGGGCGTGTCGGCAGCGAAGGCGCTCGCACTCGTGTGGGACGTCCCGTTCGTCGCCGTCAACCATCTCGAGGCGCACCTCTACGCATCGATGCTCGAGGACCCGACCTTCGAACTCCCGGTCGTGGTCCTGCTCGTGTCCGGCGGTCACACGATGATCGTCCACTGGGAAGACCACGGTCGCTACCAGGTGCTCGGTGGCACCATCGACGACGCCGCCGGCGAGGCCTACGACAAGGTCGCCCGCTACCTCGGGCTCGGCTACCCGGGCGGTCCGGTGATCGACCGGATCTCGCTGGACGGCGACGCCGAGGCCATCGCGTTCCCGCGAGCGCTCTCGGACCGGCCGTACGACTTCTCGTTCTCCGGGTTGAAGACCGCGGTCGTGAACCACGCCCGCAAGAACCCCGACGCCAGCACGGAAGACGTCGCCGCGTCATTCCAGGAGGCCGTCGTCGACGTGCTCGTCACCAAGACGCGTCGAGCAGCGCGCGACGTCGGGGCGAAGGGCATCGCCATCGGCGGGGGCGTGGCCGCCAACTCTCGCCTGCGCGAGGTCATCCTCGACGTGTGTGAAGCCGACGGCCTCGCCGCCTATCTGCCGGATCGGTCCAACTGCACCGACAACGCCGCGATGGTCGCTGCGTCGGGTTGGTGGTCGCTCCAGCGCGACGGCGATTCGCCGCTCGACACGGGAGCCGACCCCAACCTGTCGCTACCGGTGTAGCTACTCGGTCCGGCCGCCGTTCGGCGTGTCGCCCTTGCCGGCCTTGTCGGCGAAGTCCTCGGCGGCGCCGTCGACCTTGTCGAGATGATCGCTGAACTTGCCCTTGGTCTTCTTGTCGATGGCATCCGTGGCCTTGTCGACCCCGTCGGCGATCTTGTCGGCGTTCTGCTCGGCCAGGTCCTTGGCCTTGCCGGCGTTCTTCTTGAGCTTGTCGAACAGGCCCATGGTCGGGACTCCTTCTTCGTGGGGTGTGCACTCCCTGTGTAGCGGACCACGGAGCGGTCGGGCGACGCCATAGCGTGGGGTGGTGCCCGCTTCGCCCGCACCCCAACCCCGCCCGGTCGACGACATCGACGTCGAGTCGTTGATCCTGGCTCGCAACGACGTCCACCCGGACGGGGACTGGTGGTTCGATCCGCGTACCGGTCGATCCCTCTACTACGGCGTCGACGACGACACCGACCTCCCAGCGCTGGTCGAAGGGGTCCATGTGCTCATCCCGTGCGAACCCCAACCCCGCAGCGACGTCGACGACTTCTTCGCCGCCGCCGACGAATTCGGCATCGACGAGGACACGATCGCCGACCTCTACGCGGCCTATCGGGGCAAGGGTGGGCTCCGACGATTCCGCGACCGGGTGGGGGCGAGCGCTGCCGCCGACGCCTGGGCCCGATTCACGGTCGAGCGCGAGACCGCTCGGGCGATGGCGTGGCTTGCATCGAGAGGGCTCGCATGACCGACCAAGGATCGTCCGACGTCCCGGCATCAGATCCCGGTCCGCCGTCGGAGCCGACGGGCATGGTGCCGCGCGTCGAGACCCGCCTGGCCGACTTCCTCGGCGGCGATCCGCCGCTGCCCGCCGCCCTCTTGTTGGTGGTCGGCGGATCGGCGCGAGGCCAGATCGTGGCGATCGAGTCGCTCCCCGCGATCATCGGACGGTCGCCCGACGTCGACCTGACCATCGACGACGACACCGTGTCGCGGCGTCATGCAGAGATCCGAGGGAGTCGCTCCGAGATCGAGATCGAGGACCGGGGCTCCTCCAACGGCACGACGCTCAACGGCAACGACATCGCCGGCCCCATCACCCTCCATGACGGCGACCTCGTCGGCCTCGGCTCCGCCACGTTCCTGGTCAAGAAGATCTGTTAGCAGTCTGGGCTTGCGAGTGCCAGCACGGTTGTCTACCGTTGGCACTCGTCCAATCCGAGTGCTAATTGCGTCACACATGGAGGCGCCAGCGATGAATCTCCAGCCCCTCGAGGATCGCCTCGTCGTACGTCCGAGCGAGTCCGAGGAGACCACGGCTTCCGGCCTGGTCATCCCCGACACCGCCAAGGAGAAGCCCCAGCAGGGTGAAGTCCTGGCCGTCGGTCCGGGCAAGCGCTCCGAGACCACCGGCGAGGTCATCCCCGTCGACGTCGCCGTCGGCGACACCGTCGTCTACAGCAAGTACGGCGGCACCGAGATCGCCTCCGGTGGCGAGGACCTCTTGATCCTCAACACCCGCGACGTACTCGCCATCGTCAAGTAAGGACTGATCGACACATGGCAAAGCAACTCAAGTTCGGCGACGACGCTCGCCGCTCCCTCGAAGCCGGCGTGAACCGCCTGGCCGACTCCGTGAAGGTGACGATCGGCCCCAAGGGTCGCAACGTCGTCCTCGAGAAGAAGTTCGGTGCGCCGACCATCACGAACGACGGCGTGTCCATCGCCCGTGAGGTCGAGCTCGACGATCCGTTCGAGAACATGGGCGCCCAGCTGGTGAAGGAGGTGGCGACCAAGACCAACGACATCGCTGGCGACGGCACCACCACCGCCACCGTGCTCGCCCAGGCGCTCGTGAAGGAAGGCCTCCGCAACGTCGCCGCCGGCGCGTCGCCCATGGGCCTCAAGAAGGGCATCGAAGCCGCGGTCGCCGCAGCCGTCGACGCCATCGCCGAGCAGGCCAACGAGATCGACGACAAGAGCGAGATCGCTCAGGTCGCCGCCATCTCGGCCGCCGACGAGAGCATCGGCAAGGTACTCGCCGACGCCATCGACAAGGTCGGCAAGGACGGTGTCGTCACCGTCGAAGAGTCGAATACCTTCGGCATGGACCTCGAGTTCACCGAGGGCATGCAGTTCGACAAGGGCTACCTCTCGCCGTACTTC
>JAPKDO010000250.1 GCA_028822535.1 Acidimicrobiales bacterium | reverse complement strand
CACTCGGCCCGGGTCACCGAGATCGAGTTGTTGGTCGAGACCCGTGATCTCGAGAGTGCGGCGCGCATGCGAGCGCAGCTCGAGGACATCGGCTATGCCGTCGACAGCGACCCCCGTCGCATGGAACAAGGGAGTGCGCCCGTGCGTGGCGAGGGGTCGTCGGCGTGAACGGTGCGCAGCTGGCACTGCAGGCCGCAGTCGACGCCGGTGTCGACGTCTGCTTCGCGAACCCGGGGACGACCGAGATGGAACTGGTCGCCGCGGTCGATCACGTGCCGGGGATGCGCGCGGTGCTCGGCCTTTTCGAGGGCGTGGTCACCGGCGCCGCCGACGGCTACGGCCGAGTGACCGGCGGCCCGGCGTTGACGCTGCTGCACCTCGGACCCGGGTTCGCGAACGGCATCGCCAACCTCCACAACGCTCGACGAGCGCACACCCCGATCGTCAACCTCATCGGTGACCACGCCAGCTGGCACGTCGATGCCGACGCCCCGCTGACCAGCGACATCGAGTCGTTGGCGCGGCCGGTCTCGCGCCACCTCGCGACGGTGTCGTCGGCAGCGCGGGCAGGCACGACGGTCCGTGATGCGATCGCCGCGGCCAGCGGGCCGCCGTCGGGTGTGTCGACCGTGATCGTGCCCCAGGACTCGGCGTGGGGATCGGCGGGAGTCCACGACGCGTCGGCGTCCGTCGCCGAGGGCTTCGACATCGATGAGGATGCGGTCGAGCAGACCGCACGACAGCTCCGAGGTGGCGGCCGGGTCGTGTTGCTCCTCGGCGGTGTCGTGCGTCGGGCGGAACTCGACGCAGCGGCGGCGATCCAGGCCGCCACCGGGTGCGGGGTCTGGATCGACACGTTTCCCGCGGTGCTCGAGCAGGGCGCCGGCATCCCCCGGTTCGATTCGCTGCCGTACTTCCCGGAGCAGGCAATCGATGCGTTGGCGGACGTCGACGCCCTCGTGGCAGTCGGGACGAGCGCGCCCGTCGCATTCTTCGGTTACCGCCATCTCGGCGTGAGCTCGTTGCTCCCCGCCGGAGCCGCCTCCTCGGTGTTGGTTCCGGGCGGCGTGCGAGCGCACCGCGGACTCGACGCGTTGGCCTCCGCCCTCGACGTGTCCGCCGCACGATCGCCGGCAGCGACGGATCCGGCGGAGATCCCGGGTGGCGACCTCGACGTCATGTCCATGGGAGCGACCATCGCCGCCCTCCAGCCCGAGGGCGCCATCGTCGTGAACGAGGCGGCGACGTCTGGGCTCGGCTGGGCGATCGCCTCCACTGGCGCGCCGCCCCACGAGACCCTCGCGTTGACGGGTGGGGCCATCGGCATGGGCCTCCCGGTTGCGGTCGGCGCGGCTGTTGCGGCGCCCGATCGCCAGGTGATCGCGCTCCAGGCCGACGGGTCCGGCATGTACACGCTGCAGTCGTTGTGGACCATGGCGCGCGAATCCCTCGACGTGACCGTGGTGATCTGTGCCAACCGCGCGTACCGGATCCTGCAGATGGAACTCCATCGCACCGGCCACGACGACGCGGGACCGCAGGCGAGATCGCTGACCGACCTGACGTCGCCGACACCCGACTGGGTCGCGCTGGCGAAGGGGTTCGGTGTCGACGGGATGCAGGCCACGACGATCGCCGAACTGCGGGCGGGACTGGAACAGGGCCTGGCCACCGAGGGTCCCTTCCTCGTCGAGGTGCTGCTCTAGGACCGGCGCGGTTCCGTCGCGACCCTGTCACGGGGCAACATCCTGCGGTGCCTTCGTTCGACTCCCGGCTCCGCGAGATCCACCCGAAGACACCGGTTGGGTGGCGATCGTGGCTGCAGGACAACCATGCGACGCTCGACGGCGTCTGGCTGACCTACTACCGCACGTCGACGGGGCGACGGCGCCTCACGTGGGAGGACGCGGTTCGGGAGGCGCTCTGCTTCGGATGGATCGACAGCAAGGTCGTGCCGATCGACGAGGAGCGCTACAAGCAGGTCTTCACGCCGCGGAAACCGACGAGTGTCTGGTCGAAGATCAACAAGCAGCACGTCGACGCGTTGACCGAGGCGGGCCTGATGACCGAGGCCGGCCAGCGCGCCGTCGACATCGCGAAGGAGAACGGCGCGTGGACCATCCTCGATCCGGTCGACGACCTCGTCGTGCCCCCGGACCTGAAGCGGGAACTGCGAGCGTCGCCGACCGCCCGTCTGGCCTACGACGCGCTCTCGGACTCCCAGAAGCGAACCATTCTCCGCTCGCTCTACACCGCCAAGCGCGAGGCCACGCGGGTGAAGCGGCTGGACGATGCACTCGCCTCGTTGCAACCGTCGATCTCCTGAGCGCCCCGGCGCTACCGGCTCTCGACCGCGTGCACTGGCCGGCCCACGTACGCCGCTCGGGGACGGAACCGAAGTGCGTGTTCGTATTCCTCGATCGCATGGGCGAGCCAACCGACGGTGCGAGCCACAGCGAACACCGCTTCGGTCGCCCCCTCCACGAACTCGTAGTGCTCGGCCGCCGCTGCCAACGCGAAGTCGATGTTCGGGAACGGCAGCCGACGCTCGGACATGACGGCGGCGATCTCGGGGACGACCGGGGGAACGCCGTCGCCGAGCACGCGGAACACCACGTCGGCGCGGGGATCGGCCGACTCATAGACACGATGCCCGAAACCCGGGATGCGCTCGCCGTTCCCCAGACGCCGACCGATCGCCTCGGCGGCCGACGTCTCGCTCGCCTCGCGGACGAGCCCTCGGGCCTGTTCGCTGGCGCCACCGTGCAGCGGGCCGCCGAGCACGGCCAGGCCCGCCTGCAACACCAGGTAGGGATCGGCCCACGTCGAGGCCGCGACCCGCGCGGCAAACGTCGACGACGCCAGTTCGTGGTCGGCGAGCAGGACCAACACTGCGTCGAGGAGGCGAATGCGCCCGGCCGACGGCTTGGCGGCCGTGATCCTGGGCCAGAGTCGCTCGGCCACGGACGCGCCGGCCCGCGCGTCGTGCCGGGCGAGCAGGTCGAGGCTGTCGACCAACGCGGCGACCGTCGACCGGGCGGTGTCGGCGACGGCTGAGGGTCGACGGTCGGCACGGAACGGGTCGACGTGGCGCATCGCCGCCAGCGCGGTGCGGAAGCGATCGATCGGCGGGAGTTCCGGCAAGACGGCGACGGCCGATCGAGCCGCACTGGCCATCGCGTCAGACGCCACGAACGGTGTCGGGGTCGCCTCCCCGGTCCACAGCCAGGAGGCGACCGCTTCGAACGTCGACTCTGTCGCGGCGCTCGCCACGTCCCAGCCGCGGTACGACAGGCGTCCGGCCGGTTCGAGCAATGTCAGTTCGGTCTCGACGACGACCTCGAAGCCCGCCGAGCGGCCACCGCGCCGGCTCCGCGAGGCATGCCGTTCCACGTCGGCTCGCAGAAAGCGACTGCGCCGCTGCCCGGGCACCTTCTCGCTCTGGATCAGCCCGCGGCTCACATAGGCGTACAACGTCTCGGCCTTCACGCCGAGCCGCTGTGCCGCCTGCTCACTCGTCATCCACGGGTCGGTCGCCATCGGTTGACGATACCTTGATGCGATCAACGTTGACGATGCATGGGTTCACTTCGAGACTGGAGAACGTGAACACCACCCGTACCTCTGTCACCCCCGCACCCGTCATCCCAGGACCCAGAACCGTCGGCGATGTGATGACCGCACCGGCTCAGTCCGCCGCTCCCGACGACACGGTCGCCGTCGCCGCCGCCCACATGAACCGGGACGTCGTCAGTTCGCTCGTCGTCGTCTCGAAGGGTCGACCGGTCGGGATCCTCACCGAACGCGACGTGCTCCACGCCGCAGGTTCCGGAGTCGATCTCGCGACCGAGACGGTGGCCTCGTGGATGACGGCCGACCCCGACTGCCTCGACCCCGACGTCGACGTCGACGCGGCCTGGAAGCAGTTCGCCGAACGGCACTACCGGCACCTTCCCGTCGTCGTCGACGGAGAACTCCTCGGTGTCGTGTCCCTCCGGGACCTCACGTCGATGGCGCATCTCCACCCCGCCGACGAAGCGCACGTCGCACCCGCAGGGCTCAAGGGGCTCGTGGTCGCCGAGACCGCGTTGGGTGACGTGCGGGGCGAGGAGGGCTTCTACCACTACCGGCAGTACTCGGCGCCCGAACTGGCGCGGTCACGGTCGTTCGAGGACGTCTGGCATCTCCTGATCGACGGATCGCTCCCGCACATCGATGAGCGCTCCCGGTTCGCGGACGAAGTCGCGCCCTTCCGGGCGCTCCCGGCGTCGGTCCTCGAGGTGCTCCCTGCCGTGAGCCGCAATGCTGGCTCGGTGTCGTCGGCCCTCCGGACGGCGTTGTCTCACCACGCGTCCGTGCTCGCGTTGCCGAACTCGATGGATGTCGACCACGCGGCGCGGAGGACACAGGCGTTGCAGCTCAGCGCCGTCGTTCCCGCGTTGATCGCCGCCATCCATCGACTGCGCGCCGGCCTCGATCCGGTGCCGAGCCGTCCCGATCTCGGCTACGCCGCCGACTACCTCCACATGCTCCTCGGCGAAGAGGCCTCCGCCGAGCGGGTCCGGGCGATCGAGCAGTACCTCATCCTCGGCATCGACCACGGCTTCAACGCCTCCACCTTCACGACCCGGGTCGTCACGTCGACCGGGAGCGATCTGGGGTCGGCGATCGTGGCGGGTGTCGGTGCACTGCTCGGCCCGCTCCACGGCGGCGCTCCGAGCCGTGCGCTCGACACGCTCGACGAGATCGGGTCGCCCGACCGCGCCGCTGCGTGGGTGCGGAACAAGGTGGCGGCCGGCGAGCGGATCATGGGCTTCGGCCACCCCGTGTACCGGACCGCCGATCCGCGGTCGGTCATGCTCCGATCGATCGCACAGGGACTCGGCGGCGAGCTCGTCGAGTTCGCGGTGCAGGTCGAGGCCGAGGTCGAGCGGACCCTGGCCGAACTCAAGCCGGACCGCCCGCTCCACACCAACGTCGAGTGGTACGCCGCCGTCGTGATGGACCGTTGCGGACTGGACCGTGACCTCTTCACGCCGACGTTCACGGCGAGCCGCGTCGTGGGGTGGTGTGCACAGGCGCTCGAGCAGGCCGCCGACAACCGGATCATCCGGCCGAGCAGCCGTTACGTCGGGCCGCCACCACCCCAGCCCGTCCCGTCGGTCTGACCGTTCCGACGCGCCGCGACCCGAGCTCAGGCGGTGGGCTCGACGGTCGCGGGAGCCGTCGCATCGTCCGTCCCGAGCCAGAGGTGGTCGGTCGCCGGGCCGCGCCCGTACCAGAGGATGTCGACCCGGCCATCGCCGTCGACGTCACCCGTCACCGGTTCGTAGCGTCCGCTCACCGGAACAGTCCTGCGGGCCGTTCCGTCGAGGAGCACGTCGTCGTGCGAGCCCGCGCCGTAGAAGAAGATCTCGGTCGCTCCGTCTCCGTCGAGGTCGCCGACGATCGGCCGGTACAGGTCGGGGAGCACTTCGGCCGTGGTGGCGAAACTCGCTCGATCTCCCGTCGACCGCCAGCGGAAGTCGGCGGGAGCGCCGGGTGCGTACCAGACGATGTCGTCGCGCTCGTCGCCGTCGAGGTCTGCGACCACGGGGAGGTAGGTGCCGTTGACTTCGACCGCCCTGGACTCGAAGGTGGCGTCGGCCCGCCCCGACGCGATGTAGTCACGGTGACCCCCCGGCGCATACCAGAGCAGATCGCTGCGGCCGTCGCCGTCGAAGTCTCCCACGGC
>JAPKDO010000249.1 GCA_028822535.1 Acidimicrobiales bacterium | reverse complement strand
CTAGCGTATGTTCTCGAGGACCTGGATCCCGCTCATCCCCGGGAGGTTCAAGTCGAGCAGGATCAGGTCCGGCAGCGTTGTACCATCTAGCCCGGTCGCGCGCTCGAGGTGGTCGAGGGCAGTCGGACCGTCCTCGCACACCACGAGATTGATCGCAACCTTGGCCTGCTCGAAGGCCTCCTCGGTGATGAGTGCGTCACCGGGGTTGTCCTCCACGAGGACGACCTCGACGGGACGTGCGGAACTCGGGAGGTTCATCGGCGCATCGCTTTCTCGTGTGCCTCGGCGGCGGGGACGGTGAACACGAAGCAGCTCCCGTGTGGTCCGTGGTCGGGGTCGATCCACACTTTGCCACCCAACGACTCGACGAGACGCTGCACGAGCGACAGCCCGATGCCGGTGCCGCCGTAGCTCGCGCGCGAATGGAGCCGCCGGAACATGAGGAAGACCTGGTCGCGGAACTCAGGGGCGATCCCGACGCCGTTGTCGGAGACCCGGATCTCGACCATCGGACCCGCTCGCCGCCCATCGATCCGGACCTCGGCCGGGCGGTCGGGATCCACGAACTTCAATGCATTGCCGATCAGGTTCTGCAGCACCTGGCGCAGGAGCACCGCGTCGGTGTGGACGGCGGGAAGCTGGTCGGCGATCTCAACGACGGCGCCTTGTTCCTCGACGCTCTTCGCGAGTGTCTGCAGGACGCTCGGCACGACGTCGTCGAGTTCGATCCGGACTGGCTCGGCGTCGCTGCGTCCAGCGCGTGAGTACTGGAGGAGCCCGTCGATGAGGTCCGACATGCGTTCCGCCCCGTCCACGGCGAACCCGATGTACTGCATGGCCCGATCGTCGAGGTCGTCTCCCAGCCGCTTGGCGAGCTTGTCGACGAAGGTCGACACCATCCGCAACGGTTCCTGGAGGTCGTGCGACGCCAGATACGCGAACTGCTCGAGGTCGGCGTTGGAGCGTTCGAGCTCCTCGTTGGTGTCCTCGAGTTCGGTCGTACGCGCCCGGACATCGTCCTCGAGCGACTCGGTGAGCGCCGCCAGGGCATCACGGGCAGCGGCGAGCTCGGAGATGTCTCGGATCGAGACGGCGACTTCCTGGGATGGCAGCGGAGCGACGCGGAGTTCGAGGCGGCCGTCACCGTCGGTGGGGGCGAACGTGAGCTCGGTGATCCGATTCTCGGTACGGCTGACTTCCAGCGCATTCGTGAGCCGGTCCCGGACGTCCTTGGGAACGAGGCCGACAACCGGCGTCTGTTCGCTCACGCGGGCGCCGGTCACGGGTCGGGCCAACCCGGCGCGGTCCACTCGGTAGTGGCGATCGGAGAACGCCGCCATCACCGTCGCCAGGTCACGACGGCTACGTTCGACCCGACGATCCAGCGAGTTCGTCTGTCGGGACACGGCGACGATGATCACGAACAGCGATGCCGTGACGAGCAGCGCGAAGAACGCGAGTTCGAGGTCGGGATCGGTCAGTACGTCGCGGCCGGCCAGCGCCTTGGCAGCAAGGCCCGAGGCAACGATGGCGGCTACGCCGACCGGCATGAACCGCCGGGCGTAACGACCGCCGGCGAACGGTTGCCCGAGCGGTGCGATCAAACCGCGGTCGAGTTGTGTGCTGAGGATCCCGGCGCACGAGACGATGACGGCGATGCTGGTGTGGAGCGCCATCTCGGTCGAACTCGCCAAGCCACGTGTACTCGAGGCCCCGTAGGTGTACGCGAGCAGCGCCAGGAAGGCGAGGGCACCCGAGAGGATGACGCCGATCTGGCCGCCGACCACCTGCCGGGAGGTCCGGCGCCGCTCGGTGAGCAACACACCGAGGCCGATCGCCCCGAAACAGATGGCGGTGTTGAGTCCCATCCGGCCCGGTGACGACGTCCCGGCCAGGTTGGTGTCGGTCGCCACCAGCTGGTCGATGCCGAGATCGACGTCGACGCCGTACTCCACCACCGTCGCGAGGCCGATCGCGAGGAGCGCTGCTGCCAGGAGGAACCGGACCGTCCGGTAGCGATCGATGTCGGGCACGAGCAGGCCCCCGCCGATCAGCAGGAATCCGATCGCCGTGTTGGCCTTCATCGACGCGAGGTCTGGTGCGATGCGGGTGACGATGTCGACGCCCAGCCACCAGCCCACGACGAGCACGATCGCGCCGAGCGCGACCAATGACGATCCGCACACGACCTGGAATCGACGACGCCTTGCCGGATCGACGGCGTCGCCCCCGTCGTGTTCGGGCATCTGCCGCCTCGGCCGGGCGACCCTCCTGGTCGGGCGGCGGGGCGCGGCCGGGACGACGTGCAGCACCGCGCTCGGCGTGTCGAGAAGTGCCACCGCGGTGACCTCGACGGCCTTGTCGCCTTCGGCCGTGCTGAAGAGCATCACCGCGGTCTGGCTCCGCCCGGTCTCGTCGTCGCCGATCGACTGGAGGAGGGCTTCGATCTCCTCGTCGTTGCCGACGAGGGAGGTGACCGGGCGGGCGAACACTTGGGACGCAGGGATCCCGAGCAACTCGGAAGCCTCGGGATTGACGCGAGTGACGTGACGTGTCACGAGGTCCACGATGATCGTCGCCACCGGCATGGCATCGAGGACGCGGTCGGCGTCGACCGAGCGCTCCTGTGTCGCCTCGTCGATCCGGTCGTCGGAGAGGAGTTCGGTCAGGTCGAACAGCTGCACGAACACGACGCCCTCGATCGACGTCGGCGTCGTCGTGATCTCTGCGACCCTTCGACCCGTGGCACCCTCGACGACCCGGATCGTGCGCATCGCGACCCCGCGGAGGCCACGCTCGCGCAGGGTCGTGTCGGGGAGTTCCTCCGCGAGGAAGTCCCGGGCAGGCCGGCCGACGATCTGTTCTCTGGGCAGTCCGAGCAGGCGCTCGACCGCAGCGTTGATCTTGACGATCTGTCGCGCGTTGAGGTCGAGGATGAGCGACGGCACACGGGACTGCTCGAAGAGTTCGTGCTCGAGGTCCAATGCCTCTGTCCTGTTCGATCCGGGCACCGTTGTCACCCTAAGCGGGACGATCGGGTGACGAGTCGATGCCTCATGCGGGCGGGCGGTGGGACGCGAAGAGACCGCAGGCGAACTGAGCCTGCGGTCTCGGCGTACCCCCCCTGGGACTCGAACCCAGAACCTGCGGATTAAGAGTCCGACGCTCTAACCAGTTGAGCTAGAGGGGCATTGGTGAGCGGACGAATCTAGCGTCCGCCCGTTGGATTCCGGCACTGTGGCGAACCGGACGTGCGAATGGGGTGACCGAGGGGACTTGAACCCCCGACCTCCAGGGCCACAACCTGGCGCTCTAACCGGACTGAGCTACGGCCACCAAGGGTGGGCGATCCTATGCAGCGCGGGACGGGACGGGCGAAACCAGTTCGCGCGTGGTTTCACGTCACGGACGAGGACCCGGCCGGTCTCCTCGCTCGTGTGCATGGGCTTGGTGCTTCCGCATCGCCCCATTTCACCCCGAACGAGCCGGAAGGTTCCCGAGACAATGCCCCGATCGGGCCATGTCGACCTGCTGCGCGAGCAGCGATACTCCCCTGATGCGGGCTGTGCGACCGAGACTGCGTAGTCGGCTCGCGGCAGCGTGCGTACTCGTAGCGGTCATCCCGATCCTGTTCGTCGGGGTCACGACATACCAACACGAGCGGGACGTACTCATCGAGAACGCGCTGCACGACCTGAATCGCGTCGCCGACCTCCAGGAGGCCCGGTTGGACGCCGCACTCGGTCGTCGCGACGACCTGCTTGAGTCCTGGACCGGACAGGCGGCGCCAGCGCTCCTCGACCTCGGATTCGTCGGTTCCAGCGACGGCAACGGAACCGTGGTGGACGACATTCTCCGATCACAGACATCACAGGCGGACGACGTCCTGGCGCTCTCGATCGTTTCCTCAGACGGCGTGGTCGTGAACTCCAGCGACCCGACCCACCTCGGCGATGTCCCGGCATCGCAGACGGCGAGTCTCCTCGCCGTCGGCGACCCGCTCGGGATGCTGCTGGAGGACGGTGAGGGGAGGCTGGTCCATCGCTGCGTGGGAGCCATCGTCGTGGACGACGAGATCGTCGGCGGCATCGTCATGGACGGCACACTCGACGCCGTCGCAACCATCGCGACCGACTTCGACCTGCTCGGCGAGACGGGCGAGACCACGATCGCCCAGGTGGACGAGTCCGACGGGACCGCCCGAGTCGTCGCCGCCCCGCGGTTCGGCACCGAGCAGGCGGGAATGTTCGTGCCGCGTTCCGGCTCGCCGCTCGCGGCCGCCGTCGCGGGCGAGCGCCAGCACCTCACCGACGTGCGCGACTATCGCGATGAGGCCGTCTTCGCGGTCACTCGCCCACTCGGTGGATCGTCATGGGCCATGGTCGTCAAGATCGACCGCTCGGAGGCGTTGGGCGACATCGCGGACCTTCGCGGCCTTCTCCTGGCGGCGGGGGCGGTGGCGATCGCCGTCGCCATGATCGTCGCCTGGTTCATCGCTGACCGGATGACCCGCCCACTCGCATCCCTCACCCGGACCGCGCAACGGATCGCTAGGGGTGAGCGTTCGGAGCGAGCCGCGGTCAGCGGCAGTCCCGAGATCATCGAGCTCGCGGACGCGTTCAACCGAATGGCGGAAAGCCTCGAGGATCACGCCGTCACCGACTCGCTGACCCGTCTGCCCAA
Organism: Acidimicrobiales bacterium; assembly: GCA_028822535.1. GTDB lineage: Bacteria > Actinomycetota > Acidimicrobiia > Acidimicrobiales > Salinilacustritrichaceae > Salinilacustrithrix. The sequence goes on along the minus strand of JAPKDO010000249.1, from coordinate 1,074 downwards.
CCGCGCCATGCTGACGAATCGGCTCGACCGGGCGCTGGTGCGCGCCCGGCGCCACGGGGGCATCGTCGCCGTCCTGTTCTGCGACCTGGACGGTTTCAAGACGATCAACGACGCGATGGGCCACGGTGCCGGGGACCAGTTGCTCAAACAGGTCGCCGATCGCCTGGCTGCGGCGTGTCGCGCCGGAGAGCTCGCCTGCCGTTTCGGCGGCGACGAGTTCGTCGTGGTCCTGGAATCGATCGACGCGGTCGGCGAGGCGGCCGACGCCGCCCAGCGGCTCCTCGACCACCTGAACGGCCCGGTCGAGCTGGGTGGACGTTGGCAACACATCACCGTGTCGATCGGCGTCGCCACGTCCGACGGCGTGTCAACCAATGGCGAAGAGTTGCTGAGCGATGCAGATTCCGCCATGTACCGGGCGAAGGAGCGAGGCAAGGCTCGGGTCGAGCTCTTCGACACCGGTCTGCGCAACTCCGTCGAGACGCGGCTCGCCGTCGACCGTTCGCTCCGGGCTGGTATCGCTGCCCGAGAGATCGAGGTGCACTACCAACCCATCGTCGACTTCCGCACCGGCCAAGTCGTTCGCGCCGAAGCACTGATGCGCTGGCGCCGAGACGGTGTGCTCGTCGCCCCGCCCGAGTTCCTCGGGGTCGCTGCCGAGTCGACCCTCATCGTCGACCTCGGCGACGTCGTGCTCGAGCGGGTCGCTCGTGACCTGGCGAAGCTCCCCGAGTCGATGATCGTGACGGTCAACCTCTCGGCCCGCGAGCTGCTCGACCCGACACTCGTCGACCGGGTCCGGACCTACGTCGGTCGCCACGGGCTGGCCGCGAGGCGGCTCTGCGTCGAGGTCACCGAGGACGCGGTCTTCACCGATCTCGATCGGACGATCGGTGTCCTCCACGAGCTGCGCGAGTTGGGCGTCGCTGCGGCCATCGACGACTTCGGCACCGGGTACTCGTCGCTGAGCCACGTCCGCCAGATTCCCGCATCCGTCCTGAAGATCGACCAGTCGTTCGTCTCGGGGCTTGCCGAGGACGCCGACGACGCGCAGATCGCCCAGCTGGTCGTGAG
>JAPKDO010000248.1 GCA_028822535.1 Acidimicrobiales bacterium | reverse complement strand
AGGTAGCCGTCGTCCACGCCGTGATGTTCGAAGAGGACGAGCATGTCGAAGCGGTGGTGTTCGCACCATGCCGCCTGGTCGAGCGCGGTGCGGTACAGGTCCGCATGCGTCGGGTCGCCGCTGCTGGGGGCGCGCAGGTCGTATCGGGCGATGAAGAGGCCACGGACGCAGCTTTGCAGGAAATCTGACGATCCGTCAGGTCTAGCGACGGTGAGAGACTGTGCGGGTGCTGCTCGATGGGATCGATCACGTCCAGCTCGCCATGCCCCCGGGCGGCGAAGAGCTCGCGACCTTCTTCTACGAGGAGGTGCTCGGCGTGCCGCGTGTCCCGAAGCCACCCCACCTCGCGATCCGTGGTGGGTGTTGGTTCGAGCGGGGCACGCTGCGCATCCACGTCGGCGTCCAGGAGGACTTCGTCCCCGCGACCAAGGCGCACCCTGCGTTCACGGTCGTCGACCTCGACCGCATGGAGACGTGGTTGCTCGACCGGGGGATGACGCCGCGCCGCGAGCGCGACCCGATCGGTCCGGACACGCTGTACGTGGACGATCCGTTCGGCAACCGCATCGAGCTGCGTCCCGGCCGGGGTCCGGTCGAGGAGCCGAGCGAGTCGACCGACGTCGTGGTCGAGGTCGCCGCCGAGACGCTGGGCGAGCGCTTCGCGTCGCAGATGGCGTTCGTGCAGGAACTCGACCGGTTGAAGTCGGTGGAGCGGCAGTCGTTCGTGCTCGACGGGCTCCGACGTGAGAACACGGCCGAGCATTCCTGGCACGTCGCGATGCTGGCCGTGGTGTTGGCCGATCATGCGGACGCCGATGTGGACATCGCCCGCGTGCTGGTGCTGTTGTTGGTGCACGACATCGTCGAGATCGACGCCGGCGACACCGGCATCCACGACCGTGACCATGCCGAGTCGAAGTCCGAGCGTGAGCTCGTGGCGGCCGACCGGCTCTTCGGCCTGCTTCCCGACGACCTCGGGTCGATGGTGCGTGCTGCGTGGGAGGAGTACGAGGCGGCCGAGACGCCCGAGGGACGGTTCGCCCGCGTGTTCGACCGGCTCGCACCGTTCCTCCTGAACTTCGGGGCCGACGGCATGCCGTGGCGTCGTTGGGGCGTCACGTCGGTGCAGGTGCGTTCGGTGCTCGAACCGATCGGCGCATCCGCCCCGGACCTGGGTCGCTTCGTCGACGCCATGATCGATCGTGCCGTCGCCGATGGTCACCTCATCGACGGCTCGTCGGGCATCATCCTCCCGTGAGACGTCCCGCCAAACGGTCCATGGACCCGATCGACCTCGAACAACCCAAGCGCAAGCGATTCCCCGTCGTCGGCGTCGTCCACGGTGACGCCATCACCCATGTGCCGAGCCGGACGACGGGCACGGTCGAGAAGCTCGCCAACACGATGATCCAGGTCCGCGACGACGGCGGCCGTGTCCACACGTTCACGATCGCTCCCGGCGAGTTCGTCGTGGGCGGGGTTGCATGCGAGCCCGTGATGGGATCGGCGTCGCCGGCCTCGACACGGACGATCTCCGCGTCCGGTTCGGTGACCGTGGCGCAGCAGGCACGGGTCGCGCGGGCAAGTCGCATCCTGGTCGAGGGCGTCCACGACGCCGAACTGCTCGAGAAGATCTGGGGCGACGACCTGCGCCACGAGGGCATCGTCGTCGAACGACTGGACGGCATGGACGACCTCGCCGCCGTCGTCCGCGATTTCCGTCCCGGCCCGACACGCCGCCTCGGCGTCCTGCTCGACCATCTGGTCGACGGCTCGAAGGAGTCGCGGGTCGCGGCGACCATCCAGGACCCGAACGTGTTGGTGACCGGCACCCCCTATGTCGACGTGTGGGAGGCGGTCCGTCCGACCGTCGCCGGGATCGATGCCTGGCCGGACGTCCCGATGGGGGAGTCGTGGAAGGAAGGTGTGTTGGCCCGGATCGGTCGCCGCGACGAGCACCCCGGCGCGTTCTGGAAGGAGCTCCTGAGCCGGGTGAACAACTATGCCGACCTGTTCCCGCCCCTGGTCGGCGCCGTCGAACAACTCATCGACTTCGTCACCGAACTCGAGGACTGATCCGGGGTCACAGGTCGAGGAGCGCGTTCTCGACGACCTCGGTCAGCGCTGGGTGGATCCACATCTGCCCGTGCGCGATCTCGTCGACGGTCTGGTCGAAGCGCATGCCCTGGATCAACGTCTGGATCAGCGTCGATGCCTGCGGGCCGATGATGTGCGCGCCCAACAACTTTCGGGTCTCGGCGTGGGCGACGAGCTTGACGAACGACGTCTGGTCCTCCATCGCCCAGCCGTAGGCGGTCGATCCGTAGTCCTTGGTGGCGGTGATGAACGGGACCGATTCGGCGGCGGCGTCCCGCTCGGTCATCCCCACCGAGGCGACCTGGGGGCTGCCGAACACCGCATGCGGGATGGCGAGCTCGTCCTTGTGTCGTGGGTCGTCGGGGTGGGCGACGTTGTGGAAGACGACCTTCGCCTCGGCGTTGGCGACGTGCTTGAGCTGGAAGCGGTTCGACAGGTCACCGAAGGCCCAGATGCCCTCGACGTCGGTCTGGTGGTCGTCGCCGGTGATCACTCGGCCGGCGGCGTCGCATGTGACGCCGGTTTTCTCGACGTCGAGTTGGTCGCTGTTGGGGATGCGGCCCGTCGCCACCAACACGGCGTCGGCTTCGATGACGTCCGACCGACCCTCCTGGATGACGTGGACCCGCGTGACGCCGTCGTCGCCCTTGTCGACGTGTTCGATCGCCGTCTCGAGTCGGAGGTCGAACCGCTCGCCGGCGAGTTCGGTGTAGCGGCGTGAGATGTCGTCGTCCTCCGAACGCAGCAGCGCGCCACTGCGGTTGATCATCGTCACTCGCGACCCGAACGCTTCGAAGACGTGGCCGAGTTCGGTGGCGATGTAGCCACCCCCGATGACGACGAGGCGCTCGGGGACCTCGCGGACGCGCATGATCGTGTCGGAGGTGTGGAAGCCCGCTTCGACGAGCCCCGGTACGTCGGGGACGCACGGGCGGGCGCCGGCACCCAGGATGAACTTGTCGGATCGGAGTTGCTCGCCGTTCACCTCGAGCACCTTGTGGTCGACGAAGGCGCCGCTGCCCTGGAAGACGGTGACGTTGTCGCAGTCCTCGATCCGGTAGCGCTCGCCGCCGGCGGCGATGGGATCGATGCGCCCGAAGACCCGGTCCACCACGCTCGGCCAGTCGAAGCCGTCGAGCGTCGAGTGCACGCCATAGCGCTCGGAGTCCCGCACGTGCATGGCGATGTCGGCGGCGTAGATGAACATCTTCGACGGGATGCAACCCCGGTTCAGACAGGTGCCGCCGAACACATCGCGCTCGACGAGAGCGATGTTCCAGTCGTCGAGTTCAGCAGGGATCGAGTTACCGGATCCCGTGCCGACGATGACGAGGTCGAAGTCCTTCACGTGCGCTCCTGGGTCGGGGGCTGTCTGTCTCGGATGAGTCAAGCTCCCTACAATGGTCCATTCGCCGCGTCACCCGGGCGTCGCGAGAACCTTCGGGATATCAGTCATGGCAACACAACGATCGAGTTTCGCCAAGCGTGAACGAGACCGCGCCAAGAAGGCGAAGCAGGCGGCCAAGCGAGAAGCCCGCCTGGAGAAGAACACCGACGACGACGAAGACGTCGAAGAAGAGGTGCCTGCGGGCCCCCAGGAGTCGGCCGAGGTGATCATGGAGAAGCTCGCCAAGCTCCACGCTGCCTTCGAGGACGACAAGATCGAGTTCGAGGACTTCGAGGAGCAGAAGGAAGACCTCATGTCCCGGATGCCGATCGAATAATGCCGGCCGCGGAGCGACCGCAGCGGTACCACATCCAGTTCCACTTCGATCCGGTCTGCCCGTTCGCGTGGATCACCTCGCGTTGGGTGAACAAGGTCGCTGCCCAGCGTGACTACGCCGTCGACTGGCAGTTCATCTCACTGCGCATCCTGAACAAGGACGTCGACTACGACGAGCACTTCCCGCCGGAGTACGAGCACGGCCACACGGCCGGGCTCCGCATGCTCCGGGTCGCCGCCGCGGTCCGCGATGCCCACGGCCGCGCGGTGATGGGCGACCTCTACACCGGCCTCGGTGGCAGCGTCTTCGACATCGACCCGCCGGACGATCAAGCCGCCTACCAGGCCTCGCTCGGCTCGCGTGACACGGTCCAAGCCGTGTTGGCCGACGTCGGGCTGCCGACGTCGTTCGCCGACGCCCTCGACGACCCGTCGTGGGACCGTGTGATCGAGGCAGAGACGGACGCCGCGTTGGAGTTGACGGGCAAGGACGTCGGTACGCCGATCATCGCGTACGACCCGCCGGACGGTCCGGCCTTCTTCGGTCCCGTCATCTCACGCGTCCCGTCCGACGAGGACGCCGTGCGCCTGTGGGACGCCGTGCTCGAGCTCGCCAACTTCCCCGGCTTCTCCGAGATGAAGCGAAGCATGCGCGAACTCCCGGCGCTGCGGGTGCTGGGACTCGCCGACGACGAGGTCGGCAGATCCGAGGACTGGCACCAGGGGAGCCGTCGACTCAAGAAGTAGCGACCCGCGCCACGAGCGCGTCGTGGATCGGACGAGCCCGCTCGACCAGCGTGGCGACGCGTGGATCGTCGAGCGTCGGTGGGGTGCTCGGCGGACGCGGTTCGAAACCGGTGGATGCGATCGCACTCGCGTGGAAGTCGAGCCATCGAGTCCACTGCGGGACGACACCGGACTCCCAGCGCAGGGTGGTCGGGTCGAACGGGAGCCCGTGACGTCGGCACCATGCGGCCAACGTCGTGTCGGGCTCGGCCATGAGGTCGCCGGCATCGATCACGTCGAACGGAATGTCGCACTCCTCGAGTTGTGTGGCGAACTCGGCGAGCGTCTCGTAGCCGCACTCCTCCCACGTGACGTCGGGCCAGACCTCGGCGAACGACGGTATTGCGCGAGCAGGGTCCCGGGTGAGCAGGGTGTGGTGACCCATGGTCGCGACCTGCGACCGCCGCTTCGCGGGCACATGGTGGATCATGTCCTTCACGAACAGGGGCGTGGAGGCGTTCTCCACCTGGCTGAGCACGTGCTCGACGGTCGACTCGGGTTCGGTGATCGGGTATCGATCCGACATCCGTTCGGAGCCGAGGTAGTAGACGGCCGAGAACGGTTCGTCGATCACGTGATGGTCGCCGCGTTCGATCACCCACCGCTCGAACGCCGTGGACAGCGAGCGGGGGACCGCCCACAGGAAGCGGCGTCCGCTCAGTCGACGCCGCCCGTGCTGGCTTCGGTCTCGACGTCGTCCGATCGCAGGCGGGCGAGCATCTCGTGGTCGACCAACTCGGCGTACTCGGAGTGTCGATCGATGTAGCCGGCGATGAACGGACAGAGCGGGACGATGGCCTCGCCGTCGGTCAGCGCCGTGTCGAGTGCCGTCCGCGCCAATGCGCTGCCGACGCCCTGGCCTCCGAAGGCGTCGTCGACTTCGGTGTGCGGGAAGATGATCTTCCCGTCGCGACGTTCGTACTCCACGAACCCGGCGAGCTTGCCGCCGATCTTCGCCTCGTACCGGGTCGAATCGACCACGTCGGTCACGTCGATGTCGGGCTTGTTGTCACTCATGCACTGGCTCCTTCCAACACCCACCCCTACCCGATGTGGGGTGCCGGTCACCCCGACAATGGGCCCAACCTGATGGTCCCGACGTTGTGAGGCCCCGTTGTCCTTGGCCGATGCGGAGCATCGGCGACGAACCCGA
>JAPKDO010000247.1 GCA_028822535.1 Acidimicrobiales bacterium | reverse complement strand
CCGGCCCCGGCCAGGTGGCTTGCGGCGATCGACGCTGTGCCGTCCGTCGAAGCACCATCGACGACGATCATCTCCATGTCGGCGAGGTCGAAGTCCTGGGCCACAACCGCCTCGAGGCATGCGACGATGTCGGCCGCCTCGTTCCTCGCCGGGATGACCACCGACACCCGCGGCGTCATCGGCCCTCTCGACCGACCAGGGAACGCACGGTGCGGCCGACGATTCTCAGGTCGAATGTCACCGACTGGCGCCGCAGGTAATGGAAGTCGTACTGGAGCTTCTCGAGTGCGTCTCGTTCATCGCCCGCGTAGCCGTACTTGACCTGCGCCCAGCCGGTCAGACCGGGCCTGACGATGTGGCGTAGGTCGTAGTACGGAAGCTTCTCCACCAACTCCTCGACGTAGCGGGGTTGTTCGGGGCGCGGGCCCACGAGGCTGAGGTCGCCACGGACGATGTTCCAGACCTGGGGCAACTCGTCGAGGTGACTCACGCGCAGGAACCGGCCGAAAGAGGTGATCCGAGGGTCCGACTCCGACGTCCAGTCGGTCGAGGCGAAGGCGTCCTCGCGCATGGTCCGGAACTTGAGGATCGTGAACGTGGTACCGGCGCGGCCGACGCGCAGCTGCGAGTAGAACAGCGATCCCCGGTTTCCGAACAGGTTGCCGACGAACACGAACGGGATCGCGAGCAGCAACGGCAGCAGGCCCGTGAGCCCGGCTGCCAGATCGATGAGCCGCTTGAAGCGCCCGAACCGATCGCGATGCACCTCGCCGATGTCGAAGAACAAGGACACGCGGCCGAGGTCCGCGACGGGGAGCTTGCCGAGGTATTCCTCGTAGAACAGCGACTGCGTCCGCACCCGCACACCGCCCTCGTGCAAGGACGCTGCCTGCTCGACGATCCGTTCATCGCCCTGGGCGTCGGCGCTGAGCACCAGAACTGAAGCTCTGGCGTCGACCACGGACTCGACCAGAGGGCGCACGTGCTCGTCGACAGCGGCCGCCTCGGACACCGACAGCGAGGCGACGACGGCAGCGGGCCGCTCCGGCCCGCCGGCGAGCTCGGCGCGCAGCTCGGCCTCGAGGTCGGTCGGACCGACGACGGCCACACGGTCACGGGCCTCGAGGCTCCGGCGGCCGGCGCCAGCAAGCGTCGACATCGCGTAGAACCACGGCACCAGCAGCATGGCCGATCCGAACACCACGAACCGTGGAAGCAGGGCATCGCCGACGAAGAGCTGAACCGCCGAGATCCCCGCCGCACCCGCAGATGCAGCCACCACAGACGTCGGAAGCCGGCTCCGCATGGTCTGCGGGACCTCGGGGAGACCGAGGCCGTAGGCAGTGACACACAGGATCGCGACATACGCGACGGCCCAGCCGAACCGCGACGTGTCGACGAACCGGTAGTCGCCGACGTTCTCGCCGTGCCACTGACTCAGCCCGAAGACGATGCCGAGGACTCCGGCATACATCAACGGGCGCGCGAGTCGTCTCACACCCAGATGTTACGGCAGTCCCCGAACGAGACTTGAGGACCCGTCAGCCCCGGCCGACGCCGAGGATCGGCGCCAGGAAGTGACCGGTGTGACTCTGCGACACGGTGGCGATCTCCTCCGGCGGGCCTTCGGCGACGATGGTGCCGCCGCCCGAGCCACCTTCGGGACCGAGGTCGATGATCCAGTCGGCGGTCTTGACGACGTCGAGGTTGTGCTCGATCACCAGCACGGAGTTGCCCTGGTCGACCAGACGGGACAAGACCGTGAGCAACTTGCGGATGTCCTCGAAGTGCAGGCCGGTGGTGGGCTCGTCGAGGATGTAGATGGTGTGACCGGTCGACCGCTTGGCGAGTTCCGACGCCAGCTTCACCCGTTGGGCCTCGCCGCCCGACAACGTCGGCGCCGGTTGACCGAGGCGCACGTAGCCGAGGCCGACGTCGCAGATCGTCTGCATGTGGCGGGCGATGTTGGGCTGGTTGGCGAAGAACTCGAGCGCCTCCTCGCACGGCATGTCGAGGATCTCGGAGACGTTCTTCCCCTTGAACGTGATGTCGAGCGTGTCACGGTTGTATCGCTTGCCCTTGCAGACCTCGCACGGCACGTAGACGTCGGGGAGAAAGTGCATCTCGATCTTGATCGTGCCGTCGCCGGCGCACGCCTCACAGCGGCCACCCTTGACGTTGAAGCTGAACCGACCGGGCAAATAGCCGCGGACCTTGGCCTCATTCGTCTGGGCGAACAGCTTGCGGACGTGATCCCAGACGCCTGTGTAGGTGGCGGGGTTGGAACGAGGCGTGCGGCCGATCGGCGACTGGTCGATGGCGATGACCTTGTCGAGGCTGTCCATGCCCTCGACTCGCTTGTGGAGGCCGGGCGGGAGCTTCGACTTGTAGATCCGCTGCATCAGCGACCGCAGAAGGATCTCGTTGACCAGCGTCGACTTGCCTGATCCGGACACGCCGGTGACGCAGGTGAACACGCCGAGCGGGAAGTCGACCGACACGTCTTGGAGGTTGTGCTCGCGAGCGCCGATCACGCTGATGCGGTCGTCGCCGGGAGTCCGACGCTGCTCGGGCACCGGGATCGACTTCTTGCCCGACAGGTACTGACCGGTGATCGAGTCCTTGTTCTTGAGCAGCTGTTTGTAGGTGCCGGAGTGGACGACCGCTCCCCCGTGCTCGCCGGCGCCGGGGCCGATGTCGACCACGTGGTCGGCCTCGGCGATCGTCTCCTCGTCGTGCTCGACGACCACGACCGTGTTGCCGAGATCGCGCATGCGGATCAGCGTGTCGATGAGGCGCCGGTTGTCGCGTTGGTGCAGACCGATCGACGGTTCATCGAGCACGTAGAGCACGCCGACGAGACCGGAGCCGACCTGGGAGGCCAGACGGATGCGCTGTGCCTCTCCCCCGGCCAGCGTTCCGGCAGAACGAGAGAGCGTCAGGTAGTCGAGCCCGACGTCGAGCAGGAAGCCCATGCGGGCGTTGATCTCCTTGACCACCTGCTCGGCGATGATCCGGTCGCGCTCGGAGAGTTCGAGACCGGCGAGTGCCTTCGCTGCCTCGCCGATCGACAGATCGCAGATCTCGGAGATGTCGTGGCCGTCGACGAGCACGGCGAGCGAGATCGGGTTGAGTCGCTTGCCCGCACACGTCGGGCACGCGACCTCGCGCATGTAGCCCTCGATCTGCTCACGCTGCGAGTCGGACTCCGCTTCGCGATGCCGACGGGTGAGGTACGGGATCACGCCTTCGAAGTTGGCGTTGTACGTACGAGTGCGGCCGTAGCGGTTGGTGTAGGTGACCGTGACCTTCTTGACGCCCTTGCCGTGCAAGAGTGCGTTGGTCTGCTTCTTGGTGAGCTTCGACCACGGCGTGCCGGCCTCGATGTCGAGGTGTTCGGCCACCGACTCGACGAGACGGGAGAAGTAGGTGGAGCGGCCGCCGGACCACGGGGCGATGGCGCCGTCCTCGAGCGAGAGGTCCGGATCGGGCACGACCAGTTGCGGGTCGACCTCATAGCGGGTGCCGAGCCCGTCGCAGGCCTGGCATGCGCCGTAGGGCGAGTTGAACGAGAAGTTGCGCGGCGCCAGGTCCTGGAACGACATGCCACACGTCGGGCACGCGAAGTGCTGGCTGAAGGTGAGCGTGTCCTCCGGCTCGGGATCACGACCCTTGGGCACGATCTGGATCTCGGCGACGCCGTCTGCCAGCGCGAGCGCCGTCTCGAGCGAGTCGGTCAGGCGGCGAGCCATGTTGTCCTTGGCCACGAGGCGGTCGACGACGACCTGGATCGTGTGCATCTCGTAGCGCTCGAGCTCGAGTTCGCCGTGATCACCGAGTTCGATCAGCTCGCCGTCGACGATGGCGCGGGCGAACCCCTGGCCGTACAGGTCGTCGAGGAGGGTGTCGTAGGTGCCCTTGCGGCCGTGGACCACCGGCGCGAGGACCTGGAAGCGCGTCCCGGTCTCCAACTCCATGATCCGGTCGACGATCTGCTGCGGGGTCTGTCGTGCGACCGGCGTGCCGTCGTCAGGGCAGTGCGGGACGCCGATGCGGGCGAACAACAGACGCAGGTAGTCGTAGACCTCGGTGATCGTGCCCACGGTCGAGCGCGGGTTGCGAGAGGCCGACTTCTGGTCGATGGAGATCGCCGGCGACAGGCCTTCGATGAAGTCGACGTCGGGCTTGTCCATCTGCCCCAGGAACTGTCGGGCATACGCGGAGAGCGATTCGACGTAGCGACGCTGCCCCTCGGCGTAGATCGTGTCGAACGCCAGGCTCGACTTGCCCGACCCGGAGAGCCCGGTGAACACGATGAGCTTGTCCCGAGGAAGCTCGAGATCGACGCCCTTGAGGTTGTGTTCCCGTGCTCCGGATACGACCAGCTTGTCCACGGCGAGAGGCTAGCGGCGGAAGCCCGGACAACAGGGGAACACCTGTTCGATTCTTCCAGCACGAGGCGGTGACGGATACCGTTCCGGAACGAGGGTTCGGATGCCCTCGTATGGACCGACGCCGAAGGCGGGACGTGAATCGACTTGATCTTGCGCTCGCCACCCTGTTGCTGGCGGTGGTGGCCCCGTTCGTCCAATCCATGACAGCGCAGAGTGCCCCGAGGTATGCGCTGCCGTCTGCGATCGTCGAGAGCGGCGCCATCGAACTGGACGACTACGAGCCGATCATCGGTGTCGATCGGGTGGAGATCGATGGACACCTGTATTCCGACAAGGCTCCTGGCCAACCATTCCTCTCGGTGCCGATCATCGCCGTCGCCGAATGGCTGGGCGCGGACCCGGCTGACGACTTCCGCATCGACGCGAACCTGGGTCTCTGGTCCCTGACGCTCACCTTCTGCACCGTCCCGGCGGCGGTACTCATCGTTCTCATGCGCCGGCATGCTTCCCGTGCGACGAACAATCGAAGTGCTGCGATCGCTGCGCTCTGCCTCTCGTTCGGGACGATGCTGCTTCCGTTCGCCTCGTCGCTGTATGCACACGTGTTCGTCGCAACGCTGACCTTCGGCGCCTACCACCTGCTGAGCGGGCCGAGTCCGACCTCGCGCCACGTAATCGTCGCCGGAAGCCTCTCTGCCTTGGCGTCCGCCTCGGAGTACCCGATGCTCTACGTCGCCGGGGTGCTGGGCCTCTATGTGCTCATCAGATTCGGGTCACGCCGAGCCCTGCTCTTCGGTAGTCCTCACATCGTGGCGACCGCGTTGGTGCTCGCGTACCACCGAGCCGCGTACGACAGTTTCTCGACCGGCTACTCGGCCAAGGAGGACCGCTGGCAACTCTCGTATGGACTCCCGAGCCCCGGTCACGTGGCCGACATCCTCGTGGGCGACAAGGGCTTCATCTTCACGCCGATGGTCCTCATCGCACTCGGGTTCCTCGTCCACGGAATGATGCGCCGATCGCCGGGGTATGCGATCCCGGCGGCGATCGTCGCTGGGTTCTTCGTGCTTCAAGCAGGATGGCCGAACCCCTGGGGCGGGGAAGGACCGGGTCCTCGCTACCTCGCACCGGCGCTTCCGTTCCTCGTCGTCCCGACGGCCGTGGCGGTGACGAGACTACGGACTCGATGGGTGGTGTTGGCATCCACCGTCGGCGTCGTGAGCATGGGTGTCAGTTGTATACGCGGTCCCGGCTGTATCGAGGGTCTGACTGGTCTCGATACGGCCCAAACTGGACAGAAGCTGCGGACGCAGATGACGGCACACGCAACGGAATGACAACAGACAACCGCGACAGCATCAACATCG
>JAPKDO010000246.1 GCA_028822535.1 Acidimicrobiales bacterium | reverse complement strand
GTGACCTGGATCTCCCGTCATCGGGATGGGGACTCGCGAGCGTCCGCGGAGCGACCACCGAACCCGGCGCCCGATTCACAGCCGACGGGAAGCGCACCGAGGAGAAGGGACTGAAGCACCGAGCTGCCGGTTCCGTCCGTGAGGTCCCACTGCCGCCACCGCTCGTCGACCGGCTCCGGGTCCACGTGGATCGATGGGACGACGACCTGTTGTTCCTCAACGTCCACGGCCAGCCGATGACGACCGGGAGCTACAACCCGGTCTGGAAGCGCGCCCGCAAGGCATCCTGGGCGGACCGCGCCGAGCTGGCCAAGACCACGCTCTACGAACTACGCCACTCGTCCGCCACGATGATGCTCCGGGCCGGCGTGCCTCCAGCCGAGGTGGCGCGTCGCCTCGGCCACTCGATCGACATACTGCTGCGCGTCTACGCCGGCGTCCTGGTCGAGGAGCGAGATCGATCCAACGAGCTGATCGACGCCGAGCTCGATCGGCAGATGCGCCTGGACACCTGATCACCTGAGCGGGCGGCGGGTGTCGTATCGGTTCTCTTCGATCCAGGCTTCGATGTCGTCGGGGTCGAATCGCAGCAGGTGGCCCCACTTGATGAACGGGATCCGGCGTTCGTGGACCAGCCGACGAACGTGTCGGACGGAGACGCCGAGGCGTTCGGCGACCTCCTCGATGGTCATGAGCTTGGCGGGTTGACGGGTTGTGGTCATCGGGATGTTCCTCCGGGTTCGGAGTCTTGGGAGGCCCGAGTTCGGCCCTCTACACCTGCCAATGCCCTCCAGCACCCTCAAAACGGCCAAGAAAGTCCGAGAAATTCCCCGACACACCCCCAGTGGCCGGTTCGGGGAGGTACCAGCCGAGGTACCAGCGTCGTCTCCTGGCGGTGGTCGCTGCGGGTCGAAAACCGGTGCTGACCTGGTCCTGGTACCTGCCTGGTACCCGCGCCCGGGGGTCAGATGGCGTGGCGGAGCGGTTCGTAGCGACACGCCTCGAGCCAGGCGCGGACTTCAACGGGATCGAAGCGGATCAGGTGCCCCCACTTGATGAACGGGATCCGGCGTTCGTGGACCAGCCGGCGGATGTGGCGGACGGACACGCCGAGGTGTTCGGCAAGCGTCGGGATGTCCATGAGGTGGGGCAGGTCGACCGTGGCGGCCATGACAGTGGGCTCCTCGAGGTGGGCGGCGGGGTCGAGGCCCGGGCGTGGGTCCTCGTGAGCACTAGTGTCCTGAGTCAGTAATTCGGTGTAGATATCTTGCTAGTGAGTCGAGGATGTCGTCGGCCGTCTTGCGCCACACAAAGGGGCGGGGGTTGGTGTTCCATGCGTCGGCCCAGGCGATGATGTCGTTGGCGAGTTCGCGGACGCTTCGGTGGGTGGAGCGTTGCAGCTTCTTGGTGGTGAGCTCGGAGAACCAGCGTTCGACGAGGTTGAGCCACGACGACGACGTCGGCGTGAAGTGGAACTCCCAGCCGGGGTGACGTTGCAGCCATTTCTTGATGGCCGGCGTCTTGTGGGTCGACGCGTTGTCCAAGATGACGTGCACGTCGAGCCCGGCGGGGATCTGGTCGGCGACGAGGTCGAGGAACTTTCGGAACTCGATGGCCCGGTGTTGTTTGTCGGTGCGAGTGATCACCTCGCCGGTGCCGACGTTGAGTGCGGCGAACAGGTCGACGGTGCCGTGGCGGACGTAGTCATGGCTTCGCGTCGCTGGGCTGCCGGGAAGCATCGGTAACGCGAGTTGGGTGCGGTCCAACGCTTGGATCCCGGTCTTCTCATCGATGCAGATCACCACGGCACGTTCGGGCGGGTTGAGGTAGAGGCCGACAACGTCGTGGACCTTGTCAACGAAGTGCGGGTCGGTCGACAACTTGAACGTCGATTGCCGATGGGGTTGGAGCCCGAACGCCCGCCAGATCCGAGACACCGATGACTGCGACACCCCGGCGACATCGGCCATCGACCGGGTCGACCAATGCGTAGCCTCCCCAGGCGGGTCGTCGTTGAGGGTCTTGATAATCACTGATTCGACATCGTCGTCGGAGATCGTTCGTGGCCGGCCCGGCCGATACTCATCGGACAATCCGACCAAGCCGCCTTCGATGAACCGGCGCCGCCATTTCGACACCGTGTTCGCGTTGACGCCGACCCGTTCGGCGACATCGACGTTGGTCGCCCCGGTGGCCGCTTCGAGCACGATGCGGGCCCGTCGGGCCAGCCCAGCGGACACGGTCGAGCGTCGCACCCAACGCTCGAGCACCTCTCGGGACTCGTCGTCGAGCACCAACGGTTCTTGGGGTCGACCGGCCTGCTTGCCCGGGCCGACCACCGGGGTCCGATGTCCCAACCCGTCGATGCCCTCCGCCGCGAACCGGTCTCGCCACAACTTCACCGTGACCCGATGCGCGCCGACATCCGCGGCGATCTCGGTATCGGTCGCACCCGCCGCAGCGGCCAACACGATCCGGGCACGAGCCCGCATCCGTTTCGACGCGGACCCGTCAGCGGCAAGCGCTTCGAGCCGCTCCCGGTCGCTGTCGTCGAGGGTGACCGTGACCGGTCCAGAACTGTTCGGTGCCATGAGCTTCGCCTCCATGATCGCTCACAGACACGAACGCGCACCGCTCCCCAAAACTCCCTCCCGACCAACAAATATTACTATCTGAACTAACGACTCAGGACACTAGGCCGATCGACAAGCCGGTTTCACGCGAGAACCTGACGCCGATGTGAGGTTGGGTCAGGAGGTCGAGGCCGGGCCGGAACGAGGACAGGGAGCCGTGGCCGGACGGTGATTGTCCGTGAGTGACCGGGCGTGTCCGGCCGTCGAGAAGTCGTGGACGTACCCGGAGAAGGGCCGTATGACGAAGGGAGACGAGAACACGATTGCAACCCGTTCGGGGTTGCGGAGGAGGCGCCTCGAGGTGGCGTGGGTGACGATGATGGGAGCCGGTTCGGTCCGCTACCACGACAAGGTCGTGGCGCAGCGGGCCGATGACTTCGCTGGCCAGACCCTCGCCTACTACGGCTCCCGCGGCGAGACCCCGATGGTCTGGGACGGTGCCGGCGCCGCTCGGCTCGGGCTGACCGGGCCGGTCCGCAGCGAGGACTACTACTCGGTCTTCGCCGACGGCGGCGCGAAGGACCCGGTGCTCGGGGACCGGTTGGTGTCGACGAAACGGCCTGGGATGGAGCTCGTCGTGTCCGCCCACAAGACCGTCGCCGTGCTTGGGGTGGTCGGTCGGGCTGATGACATGCACCGGATCCTCGACGCCGAAACCAACGCGACGATGGCGTTCCTCGACACGTGGACCCGACGTCAGGGCGGACGGCGGGGTCGGCTCCAGGTCCGCACCCCCACCTCCGGACTCACCTACGGCACCACCCGCCACGCCACGTCTCGGGCAGGGGATCCGAACCCCCACGACCATGTCCTCGTCGCGAATGTGGTCGAGATGCTCGACGACCAGGGCGGCTGGAAAGCCCTCGACACCGCCGGCATCCGCGACATCGTGCATGCGGCGACCGCGGTCGGGCGTTTGCATGCGGCGTGGGAAGCGACCCGGCTCGGCTACGGCATCACGCCCGATCATGGCCAGTCCGGGAAGCTCGACCACTTCGCCATCACCGGGATCCCCGAGGCGGCGTGCCGTTTGTTCTCGAAGCGGTCCGAGGCCATCGACGACGAGGTCGGACCCGACGCCTCCTACCGACTCCGCGCCAGCACCGCTCGAGCGAACCGGCCGGACAAGAACGAGGACGAACTCGCCCCTGAACAGTTGATGGACCACTGGCACACCGAACTCGCCACCATTGGCCTGACCCCCGCGGGGATCGTCGAATCGATCGAACAGTCGACACCGTCGGTGGCGACGCCGTCGCGTCTGTCGGACCGGGAGCTTGCTGGCCTGGTCGATTGGGTCCTGTCGCCCACCGGCCCGCTCGCCGGGGACAAGCGGTTCGGGCGGGCCGAGTTGATCCGTCACCTCGCCCCCCAGTTGCACGGCCGTCACCCCGACGAACTCGGCCGTGCGGTCGGCGCGGTCATCGCCCACCCCGAAGCGTTGCCGTTGCTGGGCCAGCCGGGGGCTCGGAACCGAGCCTGGGTCCTCGCATCCACCCGTGCCGCCGAGGAAGCCATCGCGGACTGCGCCGCCCGACTCGCCGACAACACAGACGCCGTGTCCGTTCATCTCGACACGGCGGTCGACGCGATCCGGGACAAGGAATGGAACATCGAAGCCCGCCTCACCCCCGGCCAACGAGCCCTGGTCGTGGAGGCGTCCACGTCGGGTCGGCAGCTCGAGGTGGTCCTCGGCGTTGCCGGTGCCGGCAAGACCACGGCTCTCGACGCGCTGCGCGTCGCGTTCGAGACCGAGGGGCATCGGGTGATCGGCACCGCCACCTCCGGTCAGGCCGCCAAGACGCTCGGCGACGCCGCCCACATCAACTCCCACACCACCGCCTCGTTGTTGTGGCGACTGCAGCACGGCCGCGAGCGCCTCGACCCGTCGACGGTGTTACTCGTGGACGAGGCCGGCATGGTCGACGACCCGGCCATGCTCGCCCTGCTCACCGCCGCCGAACTCGAGGGCTCGAAAGTGATCGTGGTCGGTGACCACCACCAACTCGGCGCCGTCGGCCCCGGCGGCGGCCTCGAAGCCCTCACCACCCGCCACCCCGTCGCCGTCCACCACCTCGACGACAACATCCGCCAGACCGATCCGGCCGAACGCGCCGCGCTCGAACAGCTGCGATCCGGGAACGTGTCCCGAGCGGTGTCGTTCTATGCCGCCCAGGGGCGGATCGACCGGCACGAAGATCGGTGGGACGCGCTCCTCGCCACCACCGCCGCGTGGCACGCCGACCTCGAAGCCGGGCACGACACGGTCATGTTGGCGTGGCGGCGCGCTGACGTCGCCCAACTCAACCACTTCGCCCGCCTCCACCGCCGCGGCGCCGGACACCTCGGCGACACCAGCGCCGACGCCGTCGGCGGCCGCCGCTACAGCACCGGCGACCACGTCGTCGCCCTCGCCCCCGACCCCCAGCAACGGTTCGTGACCAGTCAACGCGGACACGTCACCAGCATCGACAAGACCACCGGAACCATCACCATCGACTTCGACGGCGGAGCAGAGCCGGTGAGGATGTCGGGTGAGGAGATCGACGCCCAGCACCTCGATCACGCGTATGCCACCACCGTCCACCGCGCCCAGGGCGCCACCGTCGACCGAGCCCACGTCTTCGCAAACGGTGGCGGCCGAGAACTCACCTACGTCGCCCTCTCCCGCGCCCGACACACCACCACCATCCACTGCGTGGCCGACACTCTCGGCCAAGCCGCCGAGGACCTCGAACGCGACTGGAGCGTCGACCGACGGCAACGCTGGACCCTCGACACCGACCTCCCCGCAGCGCCCGGCCAACCCTTCCGGCCCGCCCTGCTGCCCGGTGCCGAGACCGGACTCCGTCTCGGACGCCTCCGTGCCGAACGCGCCGCCATCGCGGCGGCGATGCCCGCCGAACCCGACTACCTCCAACTCCACCGGCGGCGACAAGAAGCGACCGATCATCTCGAGGAACTCCGCACCGGCACCGGCCGCTACACCAACACCCCCACCGGTAACGCCGCCCGTCTCAAGGTCGCTGCCGAGGACGAGCTCCAACGAGCGACACACCACGCCCGACGGAGTGAACTCAGCCGATGGCAACGCCGCAAGGCCAACGGCCTCGTCGATCAGCGACGAACTGAGGTCGACGAGGCACGGG
>JAPKDO010000245.1 GCA_028822535.1 Acidimicrobiales bacterium | reverse complement strand
GATGGCGATGATCGGGTCGATCGATGCCCAGTCGATGTTGCCGCTGACGTCGACGTCGTGGTCGCCCTCCCCCTCGAACCCGAGGAGCGTGCCGTCGTCGACGGGCGCTGCCCCCACCGGTGCCGGCAGCACGCCGGCCACCAACATCTGCACCGCGCCGAGGAACGCGAGCAGCGCCCCCACGATCTTGTGGTTCCGTCCTTGACCTCGACCACGCATGGTCACACCCCTGTCGCCGTTGTCTCCGTCGGCGTTCGGGCCCATCTCCGCCAAGAGGGTTTGCCCCGCCCGCCCCGATTGTCTGGGCCATATGGCCCATCGGTTCATGTCACCACTTGTGACGGAACTCCGACAGGGGTGATACGTCGCGGTTCGACGAATCCACGGCCCTCGAGCACCAGTTCTGCCGATTCTGCGCCAGAACGCCCACTTCGGCCCACGGAACGTCGTGTCAGCCGCGCGGCCCGTAGCCGAATGCCCGTGGCCATCCGCCACCCGTTGCGAGTGCGGTTCAGTGGCGCTTCACGCCGCCATACTTCATGCGGGTGTCGGCCATCGATGCCGAGGTCGCGTCGTCGTCACGGATACCGGCGTCGACGACCTCGCCGATGAACAACGTGTGCGTTCCGAGGTCGTGCGACTGGCGCACCGTGCAGTCGGCGTACGCGATCGCCTCCTCGAAGACCGGCGCACCGGTGACGCCGTCGCGTACCGCGCGTCCGTTCAGTGCTCCGTCCTCGAAGGTGGCGGGCTTCGAGAATTTCACGAACACGCGAGTGTCGTCGGCCGACCAGAGGTTCACGGTGAACGAGCCACCCTCGGTGATGAGCCGATGCGTGACCGCGGTGTTGTCGACTCCGACACCGATCAGGACGGGTTCCATCGACAGTTGGGTGATCCAACTGGTGGTCATGCCGTTGCGCTCGTCGCCGGCACGAGAGCCCACCAGTGCAAGCGCGTTCGGGATCTTCCAGGTGACCTTGTTCACGAGTTCGTCGTCGGGTGCCATGGTTCGAGCGTAGAGGGACCATCGCCGACCTCCGTCGTGCGCGAGGCTGCACAGCCATGGGGAACGAGACGGCCGTCGCGATCGCTTCGATCGCTCCGAACGCGACCGTCGCCGACGCTGCCCGGACGATGCAGGCGCGTCACACCTCTGCAGTGGTGGTGATCGACGACGGCCGACTCGTCGGGATCCTGACGGAGCGAGACCTCCTCGCGGTGATCGTCGACGGCGGCGACCCGGCATCGATCTCGGTGAGCCGGCGCATGAGCGTCGACGTCGTCACCGCTGACGCCGACACCGACACGATGGCTGCACGAGAACTCATGGGTCGCCACAACATCCGCCACATCCCGGTCGTCGACGGCGGGCGGGTGGTCGGCATGATCGAACAGACCGAGCCCAGCGTCGGGCTGAACTTCGGCGGCAGGCGCGCCATCCCGGACCAGGCGGCTGCCTGCCCGGTCATCGACGGGTTCCGCGGTCCGTACCACGACGGACCGCCCGACGAGGACCTGATCGTCGACGCTCCTGCGCTCGACCGGATCGGTCTCACGGAGCTCCGTCGCGGCGTCACGATCTACGCCGTGTTGGTCTGGAGCGTCCTCCGCTCGCTGCTGCGTCGCCGGTTCGACCTCGTGTTCCGACGCAAGGCGGTGAGTTCCTGGTGGGACGCCGCCTGCGGCGGTGCGGTCGATGCGTTCGAGACACTCGGCCCCGCCTTCGTCAAGCTCGGCCAGATCATGGCGTCGTCGCCGGGACTCTTTCCCGAGCCGCTGGCGAACGCCTGTCAGCGCACGCTGGACGAGGTCCCCCCGTTCGACAGCGCGACCGCCCGCCAGATCGTCGAGGACGACCTGGGTCACTCGCCGGACGAACTGTTCCGGTTCTTCGACGACAAGCCCCTGTCGGCCGCGTCGATCGGGCAGGTCCACGCCTGCACGCTGCCGGACGGCCGTCAAGCCGTCGTCAAGCTGCAACGCCCAGGCATACGGGCGCTCTTCACGGCGGATCTGCGGATCCTGTGGCGGCTGGCCAAGCTGGCCGAGAAGTGGGACTGGATGAAGTCGGCGGATCCGGTGGCCATCATCGAGGACACGGCGATGGCCAACTTCCAGGAACTGGTGCCGGCGCTCGAGGCCAAGCGGCAAGCCGAGTTCCGAGCCAACATCGGCCACTTCGGCGACAACGGACAGGTGACGGCACCCGAGGTGTACTGGGACTACTGCGGTCCGCGGGTCATCTGCATGGAGCGGATGACCGGCACACCACTCGACGAGTTCGAGGAGATGGCGCGGCAGGGGATCGACGGTGAACTGCTGTTGCGTTGGGGCGCCAAGGTCTGGATCGAAGCGGTGATCGTGCACGGCCCGTTCCACGGCGACATGCATGCCGGCAACATCTGGTTCATGCCCGACGGGCGAGCGACCTTCCTCGACTTCGGGATCATGGGCGAGTTGGCTCCGGAGTACCGCGACGTGATCAAGGACATCCTCTACACCTGCATGATCGACGGCGACTTCACGCGGGTTGCCCGTGCGTACCGCAAGGTCGGTGTCTTCCCTGCCGACATCGGGACCGACGAAGAACTCGGGATGCGGCTGCAGATGATCCTCGGGCCGATGCTCGAGGCCGGGATCGGCGGCATGAACCTCGGCGAGATGCTGAAGATGAGCATCGACCTCATGGACAACTACGGCGCCAAGGGCCCCAAGGAGATGGTGCTGGTCGCGAAGCAACTGGCCTACATGGAGCGCTACGCGAAAGGGATGGCGCCCGACTACCAGATCATCCAAGACCTGTACCTGATCAAGAACATCTTCCCGGAAGACGTCGCTGCGAAGGCCGCCGAACTCGACATCGAGCTGCCGGTCTGAGCGGTCTGGCCGCCGCCCGGGCGATGCGGATGATCAGCCGGGCTTGTTGCCCCACCGGTCGACGTGCACGATGCGCTCGACCGGTGGCCGATCGGCAGGCTTGAAGTCGGTTCCCTTGGTGTAGGCGACGGGCAGCAGCGCGATCTGCATGACGTCGTCGGGGATCCCGAGCAGCTCGGCCGCCTTCGCCTCGTGCCCGAGGTGGAGCGTCGTGAGACACGAGCCGAGCCCGCGGCTGCGAAGCGCCAGCTGGAAGCTCCAGATCGCCGGATAGATCGAGCCCATCATCCCCGACCAGTCGCCGACGCTGTTCTCCGAGGTGAGCCGTCCCTTGGCGCAGGGGATCACGTGCACCGGGACCTTCTCGAGGTTCTCGGCGAGATAGTTGGCCGAGGACATGACCCGCTTGATCTGTCCTTCCGACGCGGTTTCCGCAGCGGCGGCGAGGTACTCGCCGCCAGCGGACCGATAGAGCTCGGCGAGCCCGAGCCGAGTGTCTGCGTCGCGGATGACCAACCACCGCCAGTTCTGCATGTTCGAACCGGTCGGAGCCTGCTGCGACAGGCGGATGCACTCGAGGATCACATCGTCGGGGACAGCACGGTCGAGGTCGAGGCGCTTGCGTACCGCCCGGGTCGTGCTGAGGAGGTCGTCCACGGTGGTGAGGTCGAAGGGTGCGGTCATGCCCAAGGGCTAGCACAGCAAACCCCAGCGGGCGGGCGAGCCGAACCCGGCCCAAAAATGGGTTCGAGTCGCTGCGAACAGCGACTCGAACCAGCTGGCTCTCCGTGTGGTCGTCCCTGGCGGTAGGCAACCAACGGGCCTGCACGGGTGTCATCGTCCGAGACCAGGTCGGGATACGGCCGACTGCAGAAAATGTCCGATCAGTCGTCGACAGGCGTGACTTCGTCCTCGGACGCCTTGTCCTTGGCCTTGTCTTCGGCCTTGTTGCCGGTCGTGTCGTCGACTGGACCGTTGGCCCCGTCCGGATCATTGCCCCGCCCGGGGTTGACGTCGGGCCTCCCGTTCCCGCCGGGGCCGTTCCCGTTGTTCTCCGGTGTCGGGGGTGTGGCCGGTGTCGCCGGTTCTCCTGGCGCACCGGGATCCGCCGGCGTTGCACCGTTCCCGCTGCCGTCGTTCCCGACGTTGCCGTTTCCGCTGTTGCCGTTCCCCGGAACGGCCGGTGTTGCCGGTGTGGCCGGCTCGCCCCGTCCGTTCGCCTCGGCGGGGGTTGCCGGAGTCGTTCCGCTCTCCCCGGTGTCGGGCGTACCGATGCGCTCGGCGGGATCGTCACGTTCGGAGCCGTCCGGGACCTCGATGCCGACGATGTCGGCAACGGAGCTCACGGCCTTCTGGGCGGGCTCGGGCAGGCGATCGTCGGCGCCGAGGCCGAGCACGATGGCAAGCGTGGCGGCGGCGATCGCGGCGACCCGCCATGAGGCGGCCCGCTCCCACGCCCATTGGGCGCCGGTCGGCTCGGCCCGGGGTGCGCCGCGGGCGGCCAGAGCTGCCCGCTGGATCTGGCCCGCCCGCAGCGATGCGTCGGCCGGAGGTGCGGCCAGATCGTCGAGCGCGCGGAACAGGCCGGCGAGCTCGGGATGTCGTTCCCGGTCGAAGTCCTCGGCGTCGTGGGCGTCGCTCATGCGTCACCTCCGTCATCGTCCGAGAGCGGATTCCGATACGGCCCGTCGCCGAGCTCTCGCTGGATGCGCGCGATCGCTCGGTGCTGGAGGGCCTTGATCGCACCGGGGGGCTTCGCCACGACATCGGCGGTCTCGGCGATCGAGAGCCCACCGAGGATGCGCAGGACCAACACCTCACGCTGATCCGGCGTCACGAGATCGAGGAGGGCGAGCGCGCCGTCGGCGTCGAGTCGTTCGTCCGCGTCGCCCAGCACGTCGGGGCCGGTGGTCAGCGACTCGAAGTCCGAAGGTGCAGTGGGATCGGTGGCCCGTCGTCGTCGCTGCCGGAGGTCGTCTGCGAGGCGATGATGGGCGATGGTGAACAGCCACGACCGCAACCGGCCACGGTCGCCGTCGAACCTCCCGATGCGTTCGGCCGCTGCGGCGAATACGTCGCCCACGAGGTCGTCGGGATCGCCGACTCCCTTGCTGCGGGCGTAGCCGGCGATCCGACCGGCGTGTTCCTGGTACAACTCGGCCCATGTCGGCTCGTCGCCGTCGACCAGCCGCGCGACGAACGTGTCGTCAGAACTCCCGTTGCGCTGCCAGGGCACACCATGAATGGTGCACCTCCGCCGGTGCCGCTGACCAGTCAGTCAGTAGCAAGACGGCGATGTCGGGCGCTGCGGGCCTCGGGATCCGTGTCGAAGGTCGGGATGACCCGGTCACCGAACAGGCTCACGCTCTCCTCGATGACGTCGAAGGGGAGGGCGGTACCGGTCGGCCCCATGATGAGTTGGTCGACGCCGATGCCGTCCCACTTCTGGAGCGCCTCGCCGCACTCGTCCGGGGTGCCGACGATCGACGTGCCCTTCTCGAACCCGGCCTGGAGTTGTTCCAGCGTCGGGTCGGGGATCTCGGTCGGCCAGTCCGGGACCATCGGCGGCTTCGGGAACGTGTCGAGGTACTTGAACACGAGACTCTGTTGCCGGCCGTTGCGCGACTTCGTCATGTGGTCGCGAGCGGCGTCGCCGTCCTCGAGGCACAAGAAGTTCGTAGTCACGGCGATGTTGTCGTTCACGAAATCGCCGACCGGATCGGCGTCCTGGATCGCTTCCTTGTAGGTCTCGACCAGCGGTCGCATCTTCTCCGGCGAGCCACCGGTGAAGCAGATGACGCCGAGGCCGAGCTTGCCTGCCTTCTCGAACGTCTCGGGGTTCCCGGCAGCGACCCACATCGGCGGGTGTGGTTTCACGTATGGCTTCGGCAGCACGTTTCGCTCGGG
>JAPKDO010000017.1 GCA_028822535.1 Acidimicrobiales bacterium | reverse complement strand
CGCCGAGAGCGCGATCGGCGACCGCGTCGCGCCTGCGGTACCTCGAGCCGGGTCTGGCGCTGAGCATCTCGGACCTGACCGACACGCTCGGCGGCTACACGTGTCACCTCACCGAGGTCGACGGGCGGACGCTGTGGATCGACCTGCCGATCCGTCGCGACGGCATGCTCTCGCTGTCGCCCGGGCAGTTGGTGACGGCTCGGTTCGACCGGCCCGACGACGCCGTGTACTTCTTCGACTCGGTCGTCTCCGAACGGCGGGAGGACGACGCGTCGCCGTTCGGTCTCGCCATGCCGGTGACCGTCAACCGTCGTCCACGACGCTCCGACACTCGGCTGGCGCTCGTCCTCGACGCCACCTTCTCGGCAGGCGATCGCAGCGCGGCGGCGGCCAAGGTCGTCGACCTGTCGGCCGGCGGCGTGGGCTTGATCTGCGCCGACGAACTCGTCGAAGGACAAGAACTGCGGGTGCGGTGCGATCTGCCCGGACCCGCCGGCCCCTTGCCGGTGACGCAACGGGCCACGGTGCAGACGGTGTCGCTCTACGGGCGGACACCCGGCGGCGCGATGTTGCGGCAGTACGGGCTCCGCTTCATCGACGCCGACGACCAGATGCGCGAGCGGATTCTCGACTCGATCATCTGGAACCTCACCAACAATCCCGCAATGGCTTGACCGGGCCGCCGGTCGGCCCCGAAGACCCCGGCGAGGGGATCGGGGCCGAAGCCGAACAGGACGCGCCCCGCCCTCCCGTCATCCCGGAGCGCAACTGGGACGGACTCCAGGCGACGGTCCAACAGGCGATGGAGTGGGGGATCGAATTGAGCGGCCAACTCGCGACCGTCCACGCGGAGGAAGAGGTGGTCGGGGTGATCTCCGCGGTGACCATCGCCCGATCGCGATTCGATCAGCCGTCGTTGCCCGACCCGGACCCTCGTGCGACGAACGCACCGTGGGAGGACATCGCCGCCCTCGCCACCGCGATCCGCGACCTCGTCGCCGACCCGCCGCCCGAGTTCCTCAACGCGCTGCTGCCGCCGTACGCGACGGCGGTGGCCCTGGGCCAAGAACTCCAGGACGCGCAAGGCGCCATGGGTCTTCCCGTCGCCCCGATCCCGTTCGAGCAGGCGCCGCTGGCCGCACTCGGCGGGTTCCCACTCGAGGTGCCCCCGGAGCCGGAGCCGGTGCCCGACCCGGACCCGGCAGTCGACGAGGGACCGGCGTCGGATCGGGCGACGATCCAGGCCGGGCTCGACCGGCGACCCAATCCGTGGCTTCTGCTCGCGATCGTGGTCGTCGCGGCGGTGATCGCGCTCGCCCTGGGCATCGGCTGGGGCTGAGTCGGACCCGCCCGGCCGGACTCAGTCGCGCGAGCCGGTGAGTTCGAGGTGTCGCAGACCCCAGGTCGTGCCGGCCACCAACACGACGGTGATGATCGCGAGTCGGACGACGGCTCCCCACCCGCCGGGGATGCCGCTGCGGACGAGGTCGTCGGGGACGTCGGCGAGCGCCGCGTAGACCGCTCGCGCCTCCCACGTCGGGGACAGCTGCGCGATCCCGGTCAACGCCGCACCGAGCAGACGCTCGCCGAGCAACACGACGGCGAGTGACCAGATCGCCGCCCGCCGGGTGACGCAACCGATGAACACGAAGAGTGCGACGTGCGCTGCCGTTCCCGCGGCCGCAGCCAGGGCGATGGGGCCCGCGTGTTCGGGCACACCTGCCACGAGCGCTGCGACGACCGCCACGGGCACGAGCGTGAGGAGCGCGACGAGCCAACCGCCGAGCCACCGAGCGACCGCCAACTCCCAGAACCGGGTCGGCGTCATCCACGAGAACGCCAGCGTCCCGGCCCGGACCTCGGCGCCGAGCACGGCGTCGCCGATGACGAGCGCGCCGAGCGGCAGGGCCAGCCCGAAGATCATGCCGTCACCGATGCGAGCGAACGACTCGGTGGCGTCGACGTCGGTGATTCCCCGGCTGAGCACGCCGGTGAGGACGATCACGGCTGCGGGCAGCATGAGGACCGCGAGCCGCCTGCGCGGCATGCAGGCGCGGAACACATAGGCCACCAGCGCCGGGATCCTCGCGCCGGGGGCGAGGCGTCGGGGGCTCGGCACGTCGGCCGTGGTCGAGCTCATCGGGTCAGCTCCTCGAACATCGCCTCGAGCGAGTCGTCCAACGGCACGACTTCGCGGAGCCGTACGCCCAGCGACCGGGCGGCGAGGGGGAGTGCGTGCGCCAACTCACCGGCGTTGGTGGTCGAGACCTCGACGCCCGACGGCGCTCCCGCGCCACCGACCACGCGCACGGACACGACCGGGTCGAGACCGATGAGTTCGGCTGCGAGCCGCCGGTCGTCCTCGCTGCGCACGAGGACCTGGCGGGGGACGTCGGCCATGGCGTCGCGGATGGCCCGCCGGTCGCCGGCAGCAGCGAGGCGGCCGCGCACGACGACGACCACCCGGGTCGCGAGCCGCTCGACCTCGTGGAGCACGTGACTCGACACGATGACGGTCCGTCCCTCGTCGCCGAGGCGATGGAACAGCTCGATGAGCGCCAGCCGCTGCACGGGGTCGGCACCGTTCAACGGCTCGTCGAGCACGAGGACGCTGGGGTCGGTGACGAGCGCCGCCGCGATCTTGCCGCGCTGACGCATGCCTTTGGAGAACCCGGCGAGAGGACGGTCGGCGACGTCGACCAGGTCCACCTGCGCCAGCGCTACCTCCACCGCGTCCCGGTCGCGGACGCCGGCGAGGCCGGCCTGGTAGCGGGCCAACGCTCGCGGCGACAGAGCGCCGGGGACCGCGTCCTCCTCGGGGACCAGTGCCACCTGGGCATGGACGTCGCGGTCCACACGCGGGTCGACGCCCAGTGTCTCGACCCAGCCCTGACGCGGTGCGACCAGACCGCAGATCGATCGCATCAACGTCGTCTTGCCGGCGCCGTTCGGTCCGAGCAAACCGGTGACGCCCGGACCGAACGAACACGACAGCTCCGAGAGCGCGACCTTCTGGCCGAACCAGATCGACAGGTCCTCGACGGTCACCGTCGCGTCGTCCACGAACGCAGGATCGGTCATGACTCGAGCCAGCGGTAGCGCCAGACGAGGACGCCGAGCGAGCCGAACAGGACGACCGAGTACACGCCGAGTGCGAGCGCCCCGCCGCCGTCGACGCCGGCGAGGTACGGCTCGCGGATCTCGCCCAGGAAGATCAGGTCGCGCACGTGCAGCGGAACGGCGAGGAGGTTGGCGGCGCCCCATGCCGAACTCGGCTCGGCCACGACGTAGAAGTCGGTCGAGGTGACCTGGCCGTCGGAGCCGATCCGCCCGCCGACCGGTCCGTCGTTGGGGTCGCCACCGAAGGTCTCGGGGTCGATCTCGACCTCGAAGCCGTCGGATCGTGCCGGGGCGCCGGTCGACTCCGAAAGCCCGGCGGCGAACACCGACGACGCGAGCAACAGGATCAACAGCGAGGCGGCGGCGATGAGTCGGCGGGTCGTCAACGACGAGATCGCACACGCCAGCGACGAGAAGTAGAGCGAGAACGCCGCGGTCCCGACCGGCACCTGCCACAACACGTCGAGGTTGTCGCTCAGATAGGTGCGCGCGCTGTCACTCACGAGCATCTGGCCGACGTACAACACGACCTGGGGGAGGAAGCTGAACAGGAAGACGACCGACGCGATCGCGCCGACCTTGGCGACGACGTAGTCGGTCCCCGTCAACGGGCGGGAGAACAACAGCGGCAGCGTGCGGTTCCGTCGGTCGGGGCACAACACGTCGGGGGCGGCGAGGCCGACGAAGACCAAGAGCGCGGTCGAGACGCCCAGGTACTCGCGATAGGTGATGATCTCGATCGCCGACGCAGGGGTGTTGCGGGTGATGTAGGCGACGCCGACCCAGACGATGGCCGGGACGGACGCGACGGCCAGCAGCAACCACGGGAAGAACTTCTGGCGCCACGATCGTCGGAGCCCGACGGCGCGTCGGATCGATGCCTTGTAGAGCGCTCGCCGTGCTGCGGGCCGCCCGCCGAGGGTGCCGTCGTAGGGCCGGTAGCCGCGGTCGTAGACGGCGCCGGCCGACGCCGCACCACCGGTGGTCCGAGACGGGGGGACCGCGGTCATCGAGGCCCCTCGCCGAGGAACAGTCCGTCGAGCGTCGCCCGTCGGCTCGAGAGCGCGTGCAGCGGGAGACCGGCGTCGGCCACGGCGGCGACGACCGCGTCGAGCGTCGAGTCGTCGGCGACGGGCAGTTCGACCGACCCGTCCGCGAGCACGGCGGCATCGATGCCGAGCGTGTGCCCCAGCACCTCCACCAGTCGGCGTCCGCGTCCGCCGACGTCGACGCGGAGCACGCCGCTCGACTCGAGGAGATCGTCGGTTCGGCCCGCCCCGACCAGGCGACCCCCGTCGATCATCACGACCTGATCGCAGGTCGATTGCACGTCGTCGAGCAGATGCGTGGCCATCAGGACCGAAATGCCGAACCGGCCGAGGCGTCGCACCAGCTCGAGCATCTCGTGGCGTCCGGCCGGATCGAGGCCGGCGGTCGGCTCGTCGAGCAGGACCAGGTGGGGGTCGGCGACCAGCGCCTGGGCGAGCTTCGTGCGCTGGCGCATGCCGGTCGAGAACCCCTCGATCGGTCGGAAGCGCGCTTCGTCGAGGCCGACGAGATCGAGGATGTCGGACGCTCGTTGGCGGGCGTCGTGCGGGGGAAGACCGGCGAGCTCGCCGAGCATCGACACCACGTCCGCCGCGCTCTGGTCGGTGGGGAGGCAGTCGTGTTCGGGCATGAACCCGAGCCGGGACCGCACGCCGATCGGGTCGTCGCCGACATCGATGCCCGCCACGCGGACCGACCCGGCGTCGGGTTGGCTGAGCCCGAGCAGGATCCGGAACAGCGTCGACTTGCCGGCGCCGTTCGCGCCGACGAGGCCGATGAGGCCGGGTTCGACCGACACGGTGAGCGAGTCGAGGGCGCGGACGCTGCCGCCGGCGTAGGTCTTCGTGAGACCGACGATCTCTGCCAGGGGCGCCATCGACCCGCAGTCTCGCACCGGGACGGACCCGTCGGGTCAGCGGAGGTCGAGCGCGTCGGCGAGTCCGGCCCGTGACTCGATCCCGAGCTTCTGGTAGGCGCGCTGCAGGTGATTGTTGACCGTGCGCACCGACAGGAACAGTTGGCCGGCGATCTCGGGGCCGGTGAGTCCGTTGGCTGCGAGTGCGGCGACCTCGCGTTCTCGACGCGTGAGCGCGACCGGCTCCTGCATCGAACGCAACGCCGGCGTCGCGGCACCCTCACAGTGGCGGTGGTGGTCGGCGGCCTTCGCGGCCAACAACCGCGCCCCTCGTGCATCTCCGGCCGAGCGGGCCAGTGCAGCGCCCTGTGCGCACGTCTCTGCGGCGAGGAGGTCGGCGCCGAGCGACGCGAACGCGGCGGCTGCCTGGTCGTAGTCGGAGGGATCCTGCGCGATCGCCGCTGCGGCATGGGCGGAGTGCGCTGCGGCGAGTGCGCCTTCCACCACGGCGGCGTGTCGCATGACCTCGTGTGCCGCGTCGACCGTCGACTCGACGCGCAGCACATCGTGCGCCATGGCGAGGGCAAGCGAGAACTGCCCGGATCTCTCGGCCTCGGCCGCCGCCGATCGCAGCTGTGCAACGCCTTTGGTCAGTCGTCCGCCGGCGATGGCGACCCACGCCGCTGACCAGCCGATCTCACAGTCGAGCAACCGGAAGGGACCCGGGTCGATCGCCTGCGCTCGCTCGATGGCGTCGGTGGCGGCGGTCCCTCGCTGCGCCTCGACTCGGGCCAGGCCCGCCCAGGCGACGCGTTCGAGCGCTCGATCCTCGTGGTCGCGGAAGCTGAGGGCTGCGCTGCGGGCGTGGAGCGCGGCGGTGGCGACCTTCCCCCGGGCCACCTGGGCACGGGCATCGATCAGTTCTCGCCACGACTGCCAATGCACGCGGTCGAGCGACGCTCCCCCGCCCGGTCCCGCGCGCAACTCTTGCTCGCACTCGGCGAGCGCACCGGAATCGGCGAGGGCGAGGCACCGAGCGCTCCACGGCGCGGTGGGGTCGTCGGCGAGGACGCCGTCGTGGCGGTCGGCGAGCGCCTCGGCGAGGTCGGAAGCGCCGGCCGCCCGATCGAATCTGCCGGACCGACCGTGTGCATACGCGACGACGACGGCCGCCATGGCCGCGGCCGCCGGGTCGGACCCACGGGCGATCAGCGCCTCGGCGGCGTCCGCCGCCTCGGTGACCCGAGCTTCCAGGAGGAGGAGCGATGCGTCGAACGCTTCGAGTCGTTGTGCGTCCGCGTCCTCGAACGCCGAGTCCTTCGCGGAGTCGAGCAGCGCGTGCGCCGCGTCGGCGTCGAGGAGTCCTCGGAACAGGTTCTCGGAGCGCGCGATCAGGTGCTCGGCGAGCAGATGGGAGTCGTCGACGGCCGAGACATCGGCGCGTTGGAGCAGTTCCTCGGCGTCTTCGTGGCGCCCGGTCCAGCGGAGCAGCTTGGCGAGGATGCGCTCGAGTTCGATCCGGGTCGTCGGGTCGGTCTCGGTCTCGACGGCTGATCGAACGAGCCGCTCGGCCGCATCGCGGTCGAAACAGGCGAGGGCGTACTGCGCTGCCTGCTCGATGGTCGATCCGTCGACACCGAGCCCGCACTCGATCCGCAGCATCGCCTCCCGGTAGCGGACGGCCGGACCCGTCAGGGCCTGGAGCAACGCGACCGCCCGGCGCTGCAACCCACGCCGACGACCGACGGCCATCGTCTCGACCAACGCCTCCTCGTACAGCGGATGGCCGAGGCGGAGGTCGGGCCTCGCGTGACCGGGACCCGAAGCAGCGAGGGCGACGACGCCGGCGAGTTCGAGACGGTCGATCGTCTCGGGCCCGACCTCGCCCATGAACGTGTCGAGGTCGACCGGCCCGAGCACGGCGAGCAGTTCCACCGCGTCGAAGTCGTCGGCGTGGTTGGCCTGCAACTGCGAGCGCACGAGTTCGGCGAGTCGGGCCGGGGCGCTCAGCGCTCCCTGCAGGCGGATGAGCCCTTCGTCGAGCCGGAGCCGTTCATCGGCCAGGGCCGCGGTGACCAGTTCGCGGACGAACAGCGGGTTGCCACGGGTCGCGCGCCAGATCTCGTCGGCGGTCGTGGCGTCGACCGGTCTGTCGCAGAGGTCGGTCACGAGGGCGGCGGTGTCGGCCTCGTCCAGGTCCGTGAGCGCCAACACCTCGACGCGATCCGCGGTCCACAGACGTGCGACATCGCGTGGAGCGGGGTCCCCGGTCCGGACGGTGACGAGCACCGCGAGGGGAGAGGAGTGGATCAGGTGGTGGAGGAGCGCGACGGACGACGAGTCGAGGAGGTGCGCATCGTCGACGAGGAGGACGCCGGGGCCGTCGCCGTAGTGGTCGAGCACTCGCTCCGTCGCGGCGCGCAGCATCGACGTGGGATCGGGCGAGCCGAGCTCGGGCGGGGGGACCACCTGTGCGAACGCTCCGAGCGGCACGCCTCCTGCGGCTTCGCTGGCGAACACGCGCAGGACCGGGACATCGTCGTCGACACGGTCGCAGGCGTCCCGTGCGAGGCGGGACTTCCCCACTCCGGCGGGGCCGGTGACCACGACGGCAGCGGGCGGCGCGGACAGCGTCTTCGAGAGCCATGTGAGCTCGCTGGCCCGACCCACGAGTTCCGATGTCACGGCTGCGACGGTACAACCGCGTCCGTTCGGATCGACAGATGGGCCGGGCCGACGGTCGAATGGTCGCCGGTCGAATTCCCGCAGCCGTGTCAACCGTTCGTCGCCACGGATCGTTTGAGTCGCGATGCGCACAACGAACACTCCGATCAAGCTGGTGGCCCTCGTCGTCGCCGCGTTCTGCCTCGCACTCGCCGTCGGCGCCGCCGCAGGGGCGTTGATCGGTGAGGAGGACGCATCGCCGTCGGCGAGCACCGCTGCCGTGGACGATGCCGCGCCACCCGTCGACCCGGTTGTCGCCGACGTGGTCGCGCCGGCCTACTCCGGACCGCCGCTGTCGCCCGACGATCTCGTCGCGCTCTTTCCCGACGTCGCGCCGTCGGCCGATTCCGGGCAGGGCACCGGGGCAGAGAACCTCCGCCTCGGTGAACGACGCCTCGTCCCGACGGCCGACGCCGCGCCGCTGCTCGCGGGTGCGCCGCTGGACCCAGCGGAGACGGCCCCGGGACCGGACGGGAACCCCCCGCAGACGGCGGACACGACCGCGACCTCGGAGCCGACCGTTCTCGCCGATCCCGCGGCTGAACTGCTCGCGCGGATCGAGCGCCTGGGAGACGCGCCGGTGTTGACGATCGACGACGGTGGCGACGCCGACAGCCCCGGATTCACCGACGAATGCGCAACGCGTCCCGCGGACGAGGCCGCCGCCGATGCTCCCGCGGAGCCGACGCCGGCCCCGACCCCGGACGAATCGGAGAGTCCGGCGGTCGACCTGGCCAGCCGGCTGTGTACCGGCGTGCCCGGCACCGTGATCCTCGACGAGGGCGAGGACGACGCCTCGATCGCCGTTCACGGTGTCGACCTGGCGATCGAACGGTCCGAGGTCTGTCCGGTCGACGGCATCGACGACGAGCACTACGGCGTGGTCGTGTTCACCGGCCAGCCGGTCGCGGTCAGCGGACTGGCGACACCGATCGGAATCGATGGCGCTGACCTCACCGAGCCGATCTCGTTCGAGATGCGGACTGCCGACGACCAGGAGCTCCTGCCGATCGACCGCACCGACCTCCCCGGCGCATCCGACACAGGCGTCGTGGCCGCATACCCGACCTGTGCGGTCGTCGGTCCGATCCCGGTCGAAGCGGTCGAGGTCGCGGTCCGCCTCGGACTCGCCGCCGACGGTGCCGAGGTGCGGGGTGTCGCAGAGACCCTCCGACTGCCGGTCGCCCGTGGCGCGCAGACGCTCGAACTCATCCCGATCGGGTTCTTCGACGCGCTGCGGAATCACCTCGACGGCGAGCGCCGGGTGACCGTGGTCCCCGACTCGGCCGGCGACCTGCGTGTCCAGGCGGATCTGAACGCCGATGAGTTCGTCTCGTCGGTCCTGTGGGCCCGCGACCCGGCCCGGCCCGACGAGTCCCGGTGCGGGACGAGGCGCGGTCCCGACGACTCCGGCGAGGTCGAAGGGCGTCCCGTCCCGGGCGGGGCGGCGATCCGTGGCTTCCGGATCGACGGCTTCGACCGGACCGAGCGGATGACGCTCTCCGGCGCTGCCTTCGAGCCGGGTACCGAGGCCGACGTGTGCATCGAGATCCGCAACGACGCCACACCCCCCAGGATCATCGCCACCTACGCGGTGCCGGTCACCACGGCATCACCGGTTCGTCGATCGGTCCAGCTACGGGCGCTGCTCGGTGAGGACCCCGACCTCGAGCCGGCGATGATGGGCGTCGTCGTCACCACGCCCGACGGTGGATGCGGTGACGTCTACCGAGTGGACGAGGTCCGCGAGCAGTTGGCCGAGGAGAATCGGTTCGTCCCCGTGTGCGACATCGGCTCGCGGGGCCGGGAGCAGACGTTGTCGGTCTTCTCGTCCGGGAGCGAGCAGCGGGCTCCGGCCCACACACAGACCGTGATCCTCGATGAGCAGGACTGCCCCTGTTGGAACAGCGTGCTCGCCGACGTGCCCGGCACGAGTCCCGACGAGCCGTTCGCCGAGGTGCTGGTCACCGTCGTCCGCGACGGCCTCGACGAAGGACCGCCGTGGCGGATCGGCACCGTGGAGGAGCGCGACGATCTCCCCGACCCCGATGGGCCCGGACTCCGCCTCCGTGACGTCAGCGTGACGACGACGGGTCCCGAGCCGTGGCTCGACGTGACCGAGACCCCTGACACACGCGCTTCGGCGACGATGACCTACCGGACCGACGCCCCGGCCGACGTCGAGGTCATCGCCCAGTTCGTGCCCCATTTCGCGAGCCCCGAACCGTGCGTTGGGACTGCCGCGCAGATCCGACTGTCGGGCGTTCCCGACGACGACGACCCGACGAGTGGCTCGGCGACCTTCGGGGCGCTGTGTGCCGATTCCGAGTATCACTTCGCCGTCCGGGTCGCCGACCCCGAGTCGGGTGCCGCGCGGATCTACTCGCACGACCCGGTCGTCGGAGACGAGGACGCGCAGCGGTTCCACCTCCTGCCCCGGCAGGGCATCGTCGAGACCGGTGAGCTCGAGATCCCACTGGATCTCGACTTCGACACCACCAACCTCTGGCGTGGCGTGATCGCCCAGGACATCTACCTCCGCATGGGTTCCAACCCGCGTGCGCTGTCGTTCCATCAACACATCGGCCACGTCATCCGCGCCGGCGTGACCTGCGCCAGCGGCAACGACTTCTACGACGACCAGGAGTCCGGGACCTTCGGCTTCGGGGCTCAGATCGAGTTCGACGCGGCATTCGATGCCTACTTCTGGGTCAGCGGCAACCCGTTCATCGACTGTCCGGCGCCGACCGACTCGCTCAGCGTGTACGACGCCGTGCACACCTTGGTGCTCTCGCAGGACACGCGGACCCTGGACGACTTCGTCGCCGCGCTCGCCGCCGGCCCGGTCCAGATTCCGCTCCTGTACCCGCTCGACCGTCGCAACCTCACGGAAGAACGGCGGACGTTCGCCGTCATCACCATCGAACACGCCGACCGGACCCCGGCACCGTGAGCCCGTCGTCGAGCGGTGCCGGCGCGAATTGAGCAACGGGTGCTCAAGACGTGCGAACGGCGGTGTCGTTCACTCGGCCCATGTCCGGATCCCTGCCCGTGTCGCCCCGGTCCCGTGGGGCCGCCATGCGGCGGCGCACGGCGACGATCGAGGTCGGACCCGAAACACCGGTCGGCGCGTCAACCGATCTGTCCGGCGATCCGTTTGGGGGGTGATGACGACCGATGGCCCGATCACCCGACACCGCCCCGCCCGGCTTCGAGGAGTCGTTCGACGTCCTCTTCTCCCGGGCCTTCACCTCGGCGCAGCGACTCCTCCCCAGTGCGGCGGCTTCGGAGGATGTCGCGGCCGAGGCGATGATGCGGGCGTACCTGCACTGGCGAAAGATCGGCGAGGCCGACTGGCGCGAGGGCTGGGTCGTGCGGGTGGCGTCGAACCTGGCGCTCGACGCGATCCGCAAGGACAAGCGTCTCGATCGTCGCCGTCTGGACGAGGCGTCGGCGGGGGGATCGGTGTCCGGCCGTCTCGACCCGGACGTGGCCGAGTCGATGGCGTTGGCGACCGCGTTGGGGACGCTGCCGAAACGCCAACGCGAGGTCGTGGTGCTGCGCTATCTCGAGGGCTATCCCGAAAAGGACGTGGCCGCCGCGCTGCGGATCTCGCCGGGCTCGGTCAAGACGCACGCCTCGCGCGGGCTGGCGGCGATGCGCGAACAGCTCGGCCCCGATGCCGACCGATGGAACGACGAAACGGAGGCGGTGACCGCCCATGTCTGAGCGACCGCAGCCTGAACGACCGAATTGGCCCGCCCCGACACCCCGAGACGACGTCTACCGGCGAGTCGTCGCCGGCGGAAGGAGATTGGTCATGATCCGCAACGCTGCCATCGCGGGGGCCGTGGCGCTGGGCGCCGTCGGCGTCGGCGCCGGCTGGACCATCCAGCAGAACGTGCTCGCCGACGACGGGGCCGCCGCCACGATCGACGCGCCGGCCGGCGTCGACCTCGACGGCGACGGCGTCATCTCCGAGGACGAGCGGGTCACCCCCTCGGCCCTGTACTTCGACTGTCCCGGCGGTGCAGCGCTCGGCGAGTTGCACGACGGCGACCGGATCCTCACCGTCGGAACCCACGACTCGGTCGACGGGTGGCTGGCGCTCCGCAAGCCGCTCGACCCGAGCGAGACGGTGTGGATCGCCGCCCCGCAGGTGGACCCCGACGGCGACCTCGACGCGCTGCCCCCGCTCGCCTGTGCGAACGGCGACGCCATCGTCGTCACCCCGCCCGCGGAGGACGACGAAGACCCCGACACGACCGAGGTCGCGGCACCGGACGAGACGACGACCACGACCGAGGCGACGGGGGACACCACCCCGACGACGCGACCGCAGTCGACGACGACCCGGCCCCAGTCGACCACCACCACGACCAAGCCGACCGCCACGACCACGCCTACCACGGCCGGCGACACCGCCGGTCCGGCCCTCACCGGCGTGACGGCGGTTCCCAATCCTGTCTACGAAGACGAAGGGGGCTTCGGCTGTCCGTCCGGCGAGCGGTCGACCGAGATCTCGGCAGTGGCCAACGATCCTTCCGGGGTCGACAAGGTGACGCTTCGGGTCGAGAACTCCCAAGGCGACTTCGAGACCGGCGGAACCATGTCGTTCTCCGCCGGGAAGTGGCGTCGTGACGCATCGGTGAACCACCGCATGCAGAGCGCGGGTGAGACCGAGACGATGTTCTATCGGGTCACCGCCTTCGACGACCTCGGCAACACGTCGACGGCCTCCGGTACCTACACGCTTCGATCCGCCGAGAGCTGCTTCGGGTGATGGGGATGACGGTGAACCGCAAGTCCGTCCTCGTCGGCGCCGGCCTGTTCCTGCTCACCCTCGTGGTCGGCATCGGCGCCGGGGCGGCGTTCGGTGGCGACGAATCGGCCGCACCGGACCCCGCGCCGACGACCACGACCAGCGAGGCGACCGACGAGATCGCGGTGCCGGCACTGCCGCCCGTTCCCGTGGACCTGGTCGAGCCGCTGTATGTGGGCGCGCCGCTCGACGACGCCGACATCGCCTCGATCACCGGTTCGCAGGAACCGTCGCCGGAGGAGCAGGCGGCAGCGGCGGCCGCCAGTCCCGATCCCGACGGTACGGACCTCGGGGACCGAGTCGACTCGATCCCCGAGCCTCGGATCAGCGGCACGTCGACGGAACCTGCGACCCCGCAGATTCCCGACGACCTCCCCGACCCCTCGGCCACGTGCGCCGATGACGACCCGGTGTGCTCGGAGGCGCTCGACCGCCTCGCCGAGGACGTCGACACGCTCACCCCCGACGACCGTCGTATCGATGAGCGGTGTGCGCTCGCCGATGCGCCGGACGAGTGCGCCGCCTACTACGAGGAACTGCTCGAGCGGATCGGGGTCGACCCGGAGGTCGGCGGCGGCGACCAGGCCCCGCCACAGTTCGTCGACGGCTGTCTGATCGAGGAGCTCGGCGGTCCAGAGGACGCCGCCGACCCGTCTCCCGACACCGCACCGGAGACCACGCCGGAGGATCCGGCCCAGATCGAGGAGGGCCAGATCGAAGAGGGCCAGATCGAGGACCTGCTCGCGGGGCTCGACCGGGGCTCGTGCAGCGGCGTCGGGGGCACGATCGAACTTCTCGGCGGAGCATCGATCGACGTGCTCGCGCCGATCCTCACCGCCGATCACCACCCGATCTGCGTCGACCCACCCGAGATCACCGACGATCAGTCGTCGATCCTCTTCGCCACCTCGGCCCCCGCCGTGATCGCGGGAACGGTCCAGCCGATCGGCCTGGACGGCGAACCGGACGGTGACCTCGTCGACATCGAGGGCGAGACGACGATGGACGAGCCGGTCGTGCTCCCGGACGAGATCGCGGGTGGTACCGGAGACGGCACCACCCCGTACTGGGTCACCTGCGTCCCGCTCGACCCCGGCCCGGACACCACGCTGCGGTGGTCGCTCGAGGCGCGGGTCGCGGGCGAGGGCGCCATTCCCCGATCGATCCGCGCCCAACTCCCGGTGCCGATCGGCACCCTCGAAGGTGGCGGTGGCGGCGACGGCGGGCTGGTCCCCTTCTATGCCACCGATCTCGAGCGTGCCCTCGCCGAACTCGCCGCGACCGAGCGTCGCGTCCTGGTGTCGCCGAACGGGCAGCGCGCCCTCCACGTGGACGTCGATGCCGACGATGACGAACGCGTCGAGGTCACGTTCAAGGTCCGGTCCGATGGTGCACCGTCGAGTTCCCGTTGCGCCGAGAGGACCGTCAACTCCGAGGGCCCCTACGTCGCCCGATCGTCGAGCATCCCTCCCGTCGGACTCTTCGACGGCGTGGTGCGGGCCTCGCCGGAGGACTACGTCAGTGAGCCCGGCGACCTCGCCGACGTCTGCGTCGAGGTGTACACCGACACCGCACCGCGTCGACTGATCGAGCGATACGAGGTGCCGGTCGCGATCCCCGATCCACCGATCTACGAGGTCGCCGTCGCCGGCCCGTTCACCGGCGGCGGGTCGGTGCCGGACTCGTTGCGGATCAGAACCGTCGGTGATGGCTCCGGGTGCACCGAGACCGTGGAGTCGACCGGAGAGGAGCCGTCGTCCGACACGTTCCTCCCGCTGTGCGACTTCGGGTCGATCTCCGGCACCTTCACCATCGGCGTGTCCGCGACCTGGCCCTCCGGCCTCACCGAGCCTCGGACGTCGCGTCTCGAGTTCGCAGGCGACTCGTGCCCATCGCTGAGCGAGCCCTGCGACCAGCTCGCCATGGTGTACTTCGACGGTCCGGACCCCGGTCCGAGGCCGGTTTCGCCCGGCGGGACGGTGCTCGTGCGCATCCGACGCCTGGCGCACGACGGTCCGGTCGGCTGGTCGATCGGCTCCCCAGAACCCACGCTCGACGAGCCGGAGGACGACGGGCCGGTCATCGACGTCGACGACCTGTCGGTCGTGCTCGATCCCGACGACCCGAGCGGCCAGATCCTCGTCGAGGGCAAGGCCGACCGCCCGGTCGATGCGGCGGTGCGCGCCTACTGGGTCGACACCCTCCTCGCCAGCGAGCCGTGCGGCGGCTGGTACAGCCCGCCGTCGGTGCGCAACGAGGACGACCCGACCCGGTTCGTGGCGACGCTCCCGAACCTGTGCCCGGGGAACACGTACCGGATCGTGATCAGCCTCACCGACGACGAGGGACGACGGACCCACATCGGGGGCGACTCGTCGCGGACGGACTCGTCGCTCGGCAACAAGGGTCGGGTCACGACCGAGCCGCTGCGGGTCCCGGTGAAGATCACCTTCGACTGGATCGACCGCGGGTTCGACGGCCTGCTGATCCCGTACGACTTCGGCGTGCTCGCGTTCTCGCAAGCGTCGTTCGGCATCCCGATCTCCAGAGCGGAGATCGCCTACTCGCAGCCGTACCCCGACCGTGCTCGTGGCGGACTCGATTGCGCCGCACCGGACTTCTTCGATCGCGAAATCGTCACCGAACTCGAACTCGGGAGTCCCGCCTTCTCCGTGCACGCGAAGACCCGCACCTGGACCCATGGTTGCCCCAGTGCGTTCGACCACTGGCGGGGCACGCGGTATTTCGGTGAGTCCTACGAGGACGAGGCGTCCCTGTTCATGACCTCGGGTGAGTTCATCGAGGCGCTCGACGAGGGCGGGATCGAGATCTATCTCGACCGACCCAACCTGAGCCTCAACCCCACGGGCCGGCTCGACCGGGACAACTTCTACGTGTTCGCCGCCATCCGGATCGAACACGCCGTGAACCAGGCCGACGCCACGGTGGCGGTGGCCGAAGGCTGAAGAGAAACCGACGGCGTCAAAGTTGTCAATCACACACTCAGGTTTTATGCTGGCCCCTGTCGAGGCGCCAGGAAACCCTCCGGGTGGCGTGGCAGTCTCGGACCCTTCCCCGCTCTGCACACCGCTCCAACTGGAGGCAACACCATGCCCAAGGCCGTCGGAATCGACCTCGGTACCACCAACTCCGTCGTCTCGGTCCTCGAGGCCGGCGACCCCGTCGTCATCCCCAACAGCGAGGGTTCGCGCACCACGCCCTCCGTCGTCGCCTTCGCCAAGAACGGCGAGGTCCTCGTCGGCGAGGTGGCCAAGCGCCAGGCGATCACCAACCCCGACCGCACCATCCGCTCGGTCAAGCGCCACGTCGGCACCGACTGGACCGTCAAGATCGACGACAAGGACTACACGCCGCAGGAGATCTCGGCCCGCACGCTCCAGAAGCTGAAGCGTGACGCCGAGTCGTACCTGGGCGACACAGTCACCCAGGCCGTCATCACCGTGCCGGCCTACTTCGACGACGCCCAGCGCACGGCCACCAAGGAGGCCGGCCAGATCGCGGGCCTCGAGGTGCTGCGCATCATCAACGAGCCCACCGCGGCGGCGCTCGCCTACGGCCTCGACAAGGAGGGCGACGACGACCAGACGATCCTCGTGTTCGACCTCGGTGGCGGCACCTTCGACGTGTCGGTCCTCGAGATCGGCGACGGCGTGTTCGAGGTCAAGTCGACCCATGGCGACACCAGCCTCGGCGGCGACGACTGGGACCAGCGCGTCATCGACTGGCTCGTCGAGCAGTTCAAGGCGGCGCACTCGGTCGACCTGAGCAAGGACAACATGGCCGTCCAGCGCCTCAAGGAAGCGGCCGAGAAGGCCAAGATCGAACTCAGCCAGGTGCAGTCGACCCAGATCAACCTGCCGTTCGTCACCGCCACCCAGGACGGGCCGCTCCACCTCGACGAACAGCTCACCCGGGCCAAGTTCCAAGAGCTCACCGAAGATCTGCTCGAGCGGTGCAAGGAGCCCTTCGAACAGGCGCTCAAGGACGCCGGCATCTCCAAGGGCGACCTCGACCACGTCATCCTCGTGGGCGGTTCGACCCGCATGCCCGCCGTGACCGACATGGTCACCGGCATCTCTGGCGAGGAGCCCCACAAGGGCGTCAACCCCGACGAGGTCGTCGCCATCGGCGCCGCCGTCCAGGCCGGCGTGCTCAAGGGCGACGTCAAGGACGTGCTCCTGCTCGACGTCACGCCGCTCTCCCTCGGCATCGAGACCAAGGGCGGCGTCATGACCCGTCTCATCGAGCGCAACACCACGATCCCCACCAAGCGGACCGAGGTGTTCACCACGGCCGAGGACATGCAGCCCTCCGTCGAGATCCACGTCCTCCAGGGCGAGCGCGAGATGAGCCAGTTCAACAAGACGCTCGGCAAGTTCCAGCTCGTCGACCTGCCCCCGGCCCCCCGTGGCGTGCCCCAGATCGAGGTCACCTTCGACATCGACGCCAACGGCATCGTCCACGTGTCGGCCAAGGACCGGGCGACCGACAAGGAACAGTCGATGACGATCACGGGGCAGTCCAGCCTCGCCAAGGACGACATCGAGCGCATGGTCAAGGACGCCGAGGCCCACGCCGACGAGGACGCCCAGCGTCGCGAAGAGGCCGAGGCCCGCAACCAGGGCGAGAACCTCGTCTACCAGACCGAGAAGCTGCTCAAGGAGCAGGGCGAGAAGCTCGAGGGCGACGACAAGACCAAGGTCGAGGACACCCTCGCTGCACTGAAGACGGCGTTGTCGGGCGACGACGTGGCCGAGATCAAGCAGGCCACCGAGAACCTGATGACCAGCTCGCAGGACTTCACCCAGAAGCTCTACGAGTCCGCCGCCCAGTCCGACGCCGAGTACCCGGGTTCGGGCGCCGGCGGCACGGGAGCGGGCGCCACCTCGGCGGACGACGACGAGGTGGTCGACGCCGAGATCGTCGACGAGGACGAGTGATCGGTCTCCGATGAGCGATCACCAACCAATCGACGACGTCTCCGAGGACGTCGACGATCCGAACGAGCCGAGGGAGGAGGTGTCGGAAGGCATGCCCTCCGACGCCACTCCCCTCGACGCCGACGGCGAACCGCTCACCGAGGTGCCGGATGAGCCCGCCGAGATCACGGTCGCCCAACTCGACGCCCTCGTGGCCGAGCGCGACCAGTTCCTCGACGCCTACCAGCGGACCGCCGCCGACTTCGACAACTTCCGCAAGCTGTCGCAGAAGCGCATCGCCGACGAGGTCGCCCGCAGCCAGGGCAGCTTCGTCGAGCGGCTGTTGCCGGTGCTCGACGCCATCGACGCCGCCCGGGCCCAAGGCCACGAGCACGTGGATGCCGTCGCCAGCCAGCTCTATGGCTTCCTCGAGAAGGAAGGACTCGAGCGGGTCGACCCGGCCGGCGCCGAGTTCGACCCCAACGTCGCCGAGGCCGTCGTCCACGAACCCGGCGGGCCCGACGACGATCGGGACACCCCGGTCGTCACCGAGGTGCTCCGCACCGGCTATCTGTGGAGCGGTCGTGTGATCCGCCCCGCCATGGTCAAGGTCGCCGGCTGAGAGACACACCGGATCTTGCGTCAGTCGTGGCGACCCCTCGACCGAGGATGACGCAAGATCCATGTATCTGGATGAGGAGGAGGTGAAGGAATCCGATGGCGCCACAACGTGAATGGTTCGAGAAGGACTACTACAAGACGCTCGGCGTGTCGGAGTCCGCCACCAAAGCCGAGATCACCAAGGCGTACCGGAAGCTGGCGCGGGAGAACCATCCCGACCAGCACCCCGGTGACGACGCCGCCGAGGACCGGTTCAAGGAGGCCTCGGCCGCCTACGACGTGCTCGGCGACGAGGCCAAGCGCAAGGAGTACGACGAGGTCCGCAGGATGGGCCCGGCCGGCGGTATGGGTGGCATGGGAGGCGCCGGTGGACCCGGTGGCTTCAACTTCAACACCGGCGACATGGGCGACCTCGGCGACATCTTCGGCGGTCTGTTCAACCGTGGCGGTGGGGGAGGACGCCCACGTGGCGGGCGCGGCCCCGGGCCCCAGCGGGGCACCGACCTCGCGGCGTCGCTCCACCTCAGCTTCGAGGACGCCGTCAGCGGCCTGACCACCGCCGTGCACCTCACGTCCGAGGCGGCGTGCACGGACTGCAACGGCACCGGCGCCGAGCCGGGTTCGAAGCCGCTGGTCTGTCCCGACTGCGGTGGTCGCGGCGTGCGCGACGACAACCAGGGGTTCTTCTCGTTCTCGCAGCCCTGCCCCACCTGCCAGGGGCGCGGCGTGACGATCACCGATCCCTGCAAGAACTGCCGGGGTAGCGGGGTCGAACACCGGCCACGCGAGATCAAGGTCCGCATCCCCGCCGGCGTCCGGTCCGGCCAGAAGATCCGACTCAAGGGTCGCGGCGGTCCGGGCCGCAACGGCGGCCCGCCCGGCGACCTCGAGGTCACGGTCGACGTCGGCGCCCACCCGATCTTCGGGCGGTCCGGCGACGACCTCACGGTGACCGTGCCGGTCACGTTCCCCGAGGCTGCACTCGGCGCCGAGATCGAGGTGCCGACGCTCGGCGGCGATCCGGTGAAGATCAAGGTCCCGGGTGGCACGCGTTCGGGGAAGGTGTTCCGGCTGTCCGGCCGCGGTGTCGAACGCAAAGGCAAGAAGGGTTCGCTCCTCGTCACCATCGAGGTCGCGGTTCCTGCCAAGCTGTCGAAGGAGGAGCGCAAGGCGATCGAGACCCTCGCCGACCTCTCCGACGAGTCGCCACGAAGTCACTTGGGGGTGTGACCCGATGCCCGGACGCAAGAGCCGAGCTGTGTACGTCATCTCCGTCGCTGCGGAACTCGCCGGCGTGCATCCACAGACGCTGCGGATCTACGAGCGAAAGGGCCTGGTCGACCCGGCCCGTACCAGCGGCGGCAGCCGGCGTTATTCCGACGCCGACATCGAGATGCTCCAGCGCATCTCCGATCTCACCGACGAAGGCCTCAACCTGGCCGGCGTGAAGCGGGTCCTCGCCCTCGAGGCCGAGGTCGCCGCGTTGCGTGCCGAACTCGCCGAGGCGCGCGCCGCCGTCGGCGAGGCCGTCGAGTCGACGCACCGTCAGTACCGCCGCGA
Source organism: Acidimicrobiales bacterium (assembly GCA_028822535.1). Taxonomy (GTDB): domain Bacteria; phylum Actinomycetota; class Acidimicrobiia; order Acidimicrobiales; family Salinilacustritrichaceae; genus Salinilacustrithrix. The sequence continues at coordinate 4,762 of JAPKDO010000017.1, read as the reverse complement.
CCTCGTCCCGCTCCGCCAGGAGCTGACGGTGTTCGGGCGCGTCGATCTCCCCGAGCGGTAGCTCAGCCCGGTGGGCCTGCGGCGAGATAGGCGCCGGCCCAGCGCAACGACTCGCCGGCGCACGCCGGCAAGCCGTGCGAGCCCAACGGACGTCCGGTGAACGCAGTCGCCACGCAGTCGGCCCACCGTTCCGGTGCCGACGAGTCGGGTCCGGGCCATCCCACCGGCGGCGCGCCGAGCGTGGTCCTCGTCCCGTGACGGAACGCGATCAGGTGCCCGAACTCGTGGGCGACGATGGCTCGCAGCCGGTCCCAGTCCCCCGCTGCGTGGTGACTCCCGATGTACACCCGCCCCCGGGTCGTGGCCCACGACGATTGCCCGGGGATGATCCGGAGCTCGGCGGGGATGGCGTGGCGCCAGTTCTCGGGCACGGCAGAGGCGAACGCTGCGTGCACCCGCACCGCCGCGTCGGCGGTGCCCGGGTCCTCAGCGGCGAGCGCAGCGTTCGGTGCCGGCGCAGCGGTGGACGTCGGGACCGCGGGAGGTGGTGCCGTGGTCGTCGTCGTGGCCGGCGGCGGCTCGGGCGTCGTCGTCGTGGCCGGCGGCGGAACGTCATCGCGGGCCGAGCGGTCCGCCGTGCCCCCGACGTTCGCCTGCCTCGCCGGGGCCTCCCGGCGTTCGGCGAGAAGGTGTGAAGACTCCGACGGCGTGGCGAGCGCAGCGGCAGCGTTGGCAGAACGACCCACCTCGCCGACGCGCTCCGCGGTGGTTCTGACGATCACCGATGCGGATGCCGCGACCAGGAGGATGGCGATCATCACGAAGCCGACAGGGAAGACGACGGTCGGGCTGGGGCGACGTGCCGTTGTCTTCGTCGGGTCCGGGTCGGGCTTCACGCGCACAATTCGGTCGAATGCCCGCAATCGGGACTATATATCGACCCACGGTACGACCGGGCCGCCGTGGACATGACCGAGCGGTCATAGAGTGGCGCGCCATGCCGACGGAGACGTGGCGAAACCTGCCTGCGGACAAGCGTGACCGCATCACGAAGATCGCGATCGCCGAGTTCGGGACCAAGGGGTTCTCCGCCGGGAGCCTCAACGTGATCGCCCGCGACGCGGAGATCGCCAAGGGCTCGCTGTTCCAGTACTTCGCGGACAAGCTCGACCTGTTCTCGACGGTCTGCGCCGCCGGGTCGACGACGATTGCCGAGGCGACGATCGGCCTGATCGACACCGACCAGCCGTTCTTCGACATCCTCCGCAGCATCGTGGTGCAGTGGCTCGCCTTCTTCCGTGAGGATCCCGTCCAGCAGCGGATGGCGTTCGCCACTGCCAACGAGATCGACGCCGATGCTCGCGCCGCCGTGCGCAGCGTCGCCAACGACTTCTACGCGGCGGCGTTGCGGCCGGTGATCGATGCCGCCGTCGCGTCGGGGGAGTTGCGCGCCGACGTCGACACCGACCTCCTGCTCTCGATGGTCGTGTTGACGCTGCGCCACCTCAACAGTGCGCCGTTCGATCTCGCGGGCGACCCGGCGTTCCCGTTCCACGAGATGACAGACGACGACATCGACGCAGTCGCCGCTCGCTACATCGATGTTCTCGAACGGGCGTTCGGCCTCGCCTGACCCCCGAGGAGTCCGAGATCCGGTACGTCGGCCGAGATCCGAGCCGTCGAGAACCGGCCGAATGGCCTACTGACAGTGGCAGGGCGACTCCTTAATGTGATGTCTGGTTCTGCAGCCGACTCGGACAGGAGTCGACGCAGCCACAGGATGCAGCGACAGCGACGACGCAGGGGGGCGTCGTTCGGTGCGCTGATCCGATGCCGGAGGGCGCCGACACCCGTGGTGAGTGTCGGCGCTTCTCTCCGTGTTGCTGCGGTCGCCTCGCACGCTTCGGCTCCCTGCCGGAGTCGGCGCTGGCGCTTGTCCCGACCCCGGGGTTGCTGCGGTCGCCTCGACGCGCCACTTCCACACAAAGTTGAGTGTGGTGTAGTCAAGTTTTATGAGTGGGTGTAGACTGCACCCATGGCTCTGGACCCGAACAAATGGACACTGAAGACGCAGGAAGCGTTCTCGGCCGCAGTCGAACAGACCAAGGCGCTCAACAACCCCGAGGTCACCCCCGACCACCTCCTCGCCGCCCTCCTCCGCCAGTCGGGCTCCGGTTCGGGAGGGGGCGGCATCACGCTGCCCATCCTCGACAAGGTCGGCGTCGACCCGCGTCGTATCCAGAATTCCGCCGACGAGGCCGTGGCCAAGCTCCCCAAGGCCTACGGCGGCTCCGAGCCGCGCCTGTCACGCGACCTGCAGTCGGTGATGACCGACGCCGACGAGGCCCGCACCGAACTGGGCGACGAGTACCTGTCGGTCGAACATGTCCTGCTCGCGTTGAGCAAGGCCATCGGGGTCGAGAAGGAAGACCTCCTCCTCGCCCTGCGCGAGGTGCGTGGAAGCCACCGGGTCACCAGCCAGAACCCCGAGGACACCTACCAGGCGCTCGAGCGGTACGGACGTGACCTCACCGCTGCCGCCCGCGCCGGCAAGCTCGACCCGGTCATCGGTCGCGACGAGGAGATTCGCCGGGTCATCCAGGTGCTCAGCCGGCGCACCAAGAACAACCCGGTGCTCATCGGCGAGCCCGGTGTCGGCAAGACCGCCGCGGTCGAGGGTCTCGCCCGCCGCATCGTCGACGGCGACGTCCCCACCTCGCTCGAGGACAAGCGCGTCGTCAGCCTCGACGTGTCGGCGATGGTCGCCGGCGCCAAGTACCGCGGCGAGTTCGAGGAACGGCTCAAGGCCGTGCTCAAGGAGATCACCGACTCCGACGGCCAGATCATCACCTTCATCGACGAGATGCACACGGTCGTCGGCGCCGGCGCGTCCGAGGGCTCGACGGGTGCGGGCGACATGCTCAAGCCGATGCTCGCCCGTGGCGAATTGCGCATGATCGGCGCCACCACGCTCGACGAGTTCCGCAAGTACGTCGAGAAGGACCCTGCGCTCGAGCGCCGCTTCCAGCAGGTGTTCGTCGGTGAACCCTCGGTCGAGGACTCCGTCGCCATCCTGCGCGGGCTCAAGGAGCGCTACGAGGTCCACCACGGCGTGCGCATCCAGGACGCCGCCCTCGTCGCCGCGGCCACGCTGTCGGACCGCTATCTCACCGGCCGTTTCCTGCCCGACAAGGCCATCGACCTCATGGACGAGGCCGCGTCGAAGCTCCGCATCGAGATCGACTCGCTGCCCACCGAGATCGACGTCGTCGAACGCCGGGTCCGCCAGCTCGAGATCGAGCGTGTGGCGTTGGCCCGCGACGTCGAGGGCGGATCGGCCGACGATGCCTCGCAGCGTCGGCTCGACGACCTCGACAAGGAACTGGCCGATCTGCGCGAGGAGCGCGACGGCATGCTCGCCCACTGGGATCGCGAGAAGGAGGCCATCGGCGTCATCCGCTCGCTCAAGGAGGAGCTGCAGACCCTCGAAGAAGACGTCGAGCGCGAACAGGACCTCGAGAAGGCCGCCGAGATGCGCTATGGCCGCATCCCCGAACTCGAGCGCCAGGTCGACGAGGCCACGAAGCGACTCGACGAACTCCAGGCCGAGAGCCGCATGCTCAAGGAGGAGGTCGACGAGGAAGACATCGCCGAGATCGTCAGCCGGTGGACAGGCGTGCCCGTCGCCCGCCTCATGGAGGGCGAGATGGCCAAACTCGTCCGAATGGAGGACGTGCTCCACGAGCGCGTCGTCGGTCAGGAACCGGCGGTCGAGGCGGTGGCGAATGCGATCCGTCGCAGCCGCGCCGGGCTCTCCGACCCCAACCGGCCGATCGGTTCGTTCCTCTTCCTCGGCCCCACCGGTGTCGGCAAGACCGAACTCGCTCGCACGCTGGCCGACTTCCTCTTCGACGACGAGCGGGCGATGGTCCGTGTCGACATGTCGGAGTACATGGAGAAGCACTCGGTTGCCCGTCTCGTCGGCGCCCCTCCCGGTTACGTCGGCTACGACCAGGGCGGTCAGCTCACCGAAGCGGTGCGTCGCCGCCCCTATTCGGTCGTGCTGCTCGACGAGTTGGAGAAGGCGCACAACGACGTCTTCAACATCCTCCTCCAAGTGCTCGACGACGGTCGTCTCACCGATGGCCAGGGCCGCACGGTCGACTTCTCCAACACCGTGTTGATCATGACGTCGAACATGGTCGGGGACCCCCGCGACCACCTGCGGCCCGAGTTCGTGAACCGCATCGACGACATCGTCCGGTTCCGCGAGCTGTCCGAGGAGGACCTGGCCCCGATCGTCGACATCCAGCTCGACTCGCTGCGCACGCGCCTCGCCGCCAAGCGCATCACCCTCGACGTCACCGACGCCGCCAAGGCGAAGCTGGCAGCGCTGGGGTACGACCCGGCCTTCGGCGCCCGTCCGCTCAAGCGGGTGATCCAGTCCGAGGTCGCCGACCGCATCGCCGGCGCCATCCTCGACGCCCGCCTCACCGACGGCGACGCCGCTTCCCTCGACGTCGTCGACGACGAGCTCGCGCTGGAGACCACACAGGCGGTGTAGCGCGGGGCCGGCGGTTGCCGGATCCTCCGGCTCCCGCGGGCCGACGTGACGTCTGGCACACTTCGGACCACGCCGACCCAGGGAGCCTCCATGCGCAAGACCCTCCTCGCGATGTTCGCCGTGCTGGCACTGGTGGTCTCGACCGCCGGTCCGGCGACGGCCGCCAAAGGTCGGAAGAAGCCGCCGAAGAAGAAGAAG